>JAUWNN010000279.1 GCA_030612625.1 Caldifarciminota bacterium | reverse complement strand
CGGTGCAAGTCAACGGCAAGCCGTTTGCGCGCACCATCGCCGCCCACCACGATGCGCTCCACATAGCAGTTTGCCAAATCAGCCCAGGGAGTAACACCGCCCGCTTTGCGAATCAGGTCGAATACCCGCTCTCCGGGCTCAAGCTCATAAATGCCCTCGCTGATGCGTTCTTTCTCAGTGGTCAGGGCTGAAGTACGCAGCCGGTACTGTCCCCGGCCAAACAATGCTCCTTTGACCGTAACCAGACCTTCGACCGCGGGGACGTGAATAACATCGCCTGATTCCACAAAAGGGTTTGCCATCAGTTCTCCCCTTGCCTCGAACCGCTCGATGTCCGCGATAGCGCTCAACCGACCGCCTCGAATCAGGTTTATCCTGGTTCTCGAACCAAGCGGAGAAAGACCGCCTGCCCTGGCAATAACCTGGGATACCCGCTCAACCGGCGAAGCATTGTACGCGCCCGGGTACTGAACCTCTCCGGTCACAAACACTATGCCGGACCGAAGCCCGACCAGGGTAAGCTTGACATTCACCTTGCGGAAGTAACGGTGCATCACCACGGTCAGAGTATCCTGGGCCTGCTGGAGCGTGAAACCGCTTATCCGGACCGCGTCTACAATGCCGGTTCCGCCCAGAGGAGATGCCGAAACCAGCACATTGATAGTTACCTTACCTTCATAGGTCACCCAGGTTTCATACGAGTAAGTCACCCCGCCGGTCACAGTAACCAGAAGCTTGTCCCCGGGCATGAGCACGTACTCCTCAGATATTATCGGTCTCTCGATACCCACCAGAGCCGGCATCTGCGCCTGTCCCCGCCCGGCAACTCCGGACGCCGCATCCTCCTGAGCTACGGCAAAGGATGCCAGCGCAAGCAGCGCAGACAGAACTACAAGCAACCGATTCACTGTGGTCATTCTAAAGGCCGAACAACCGGCTGTCAATCACTGGATGCACGACAGCAAACCTGGCCCACTGCGCTTATCAGCTTGACTGCTACAATAACCGTGGCTGCAAAAGCGAGGCCGAACACCGGCACCAGGAACAGAGCGGTGGCCAGCGCCCCAATGAACCCGCCGGTAAGGTCAAGAGCGGTAAGCAGGCCGGCTTTCCGACCGACAGTGCTGGCCCGCAGCTCTGCACCGGCAATCGGGAACTGAACTCCAACCGCAGCCCCGGCCAGAAGAAGCACAGCAAGGAACGCGGCCGGCGGCCCGGCCCGAATGAGCACAAGGAGAAGACCGGCAGCCATCACCAGGCCAAGTTCAGCACCAAGGAAGATACGACGCGAGACGCTTGACGCATGATGCGTGATGCGTGATGCGTTCTCGGCCGCACCGGTGCCGAGCACACCGCCCAGAACCACGCCCAACATGAAGGTTGCCAGCAGCAGACCAACCCCGGAATACACCGACCCGAACCGGACCTGGTAGATAAAGACGGCCAGAGTTGTAATTGCCGCACCCGCAAACCCGGAAGTCCCGACCCCGGCCGCCCGGCTGAACCGAACCCCTTTTGCGCGTCCGCCAGCCAGATAAACCGCCAGCACAAGGCCGGCCAGAATCAACAGGATGTATGGGCGGGTTTCAAACCCGTCCCGACAGAACCTGCCGACCGCGGCGTACAAACCGCCGAACCCGGGCGAGGAAATACGGTTCTCCCTCACCATTGTCAGATACAACTCCCTGGGCAGAACATCGGTATTCAGGCCGGTCCCCTCAGAGCCCGGGACGTCTTCCTCCATCCCGGCCAGGAACAACCCCTGACGAAACGGGTCGAACAGACTGGCGATATAACTCGAGTCCAAAACCCTGGTTTCAACACCCCGGGAAACCAGGCGGGCCGCCAGGGTCTCAGCCCGGAAAACGATGGGCTCCTCGGCAGCGAAGAAAACAGGGAAGTCGGCCAGGACGATGTTCACCTCCGGGAATACGGCTTCGAGCGTGCTCTGACGCACCCTGAGTATCTGCCTGGTCTCAGGCAGAACCCGGGTCGCCGAACCCGGACCAGGAAGCGCCATCACTCCGCCTTGCGCCAGCCTTCTGCGGCACAGCCGAAAGAACTCCAGAGTGAACATCCGGCTGCCCGCCAGACTGTATGGAACAATGTCGGTGAGAATGATGCAATCAAAACTGTCACAGGCGCGGGCGAGGAAGTCCCGAGGGTCCTGATAAACAAGCCGCAGCCGGGAGTCGGCAAGCGCCCGGACCAGCACGGTATCGGCTGCCGAACTGGTTGCGCGCCCCAGGACCTGGTCCAACTGAACCAGGGTAACACTCTCCACCGGTTGCCTGAGTATAGAACTGATAAACCCGGTTCCTGTACCCAAAACCAGCACCCGTCTCGGCATAGGATGAACCAGAAGCGGAAGATGAGCCAGTTCTTCGATAAAAGCCTCATCCGAAGACGGAACACTCAACGCGGTCACTCCGTTGTACACGACAAGACTCTGGTCTTCCCGCTCCAGCCTGATGACCTTGCCGTAGGGCGAATTGGATATCTCCACCACGCGCTGGCCCGGCCAGTGGCTTTCCCAGGCCCATCTTTCAATCGGGCCGGCAAACCAAGCTACCACGGCCAAAAGGAGCAGAAAAAGGGTTCTAGGGGCCAAGGGTACAAGGGTTCGAGTCCTGGAACCCAGGCTCTGCGTCCTCGCAGGTGCCATCCGATGGCTCAACCCCGGAACCCTGGAACCATTTCCTTCCTTGAATCCTACCCCTGCCGCTAGCGGCATCCCGAAGAAGGCGACTATTGCCAGCGAGGGAAAATGCGGCAGCAGAAAGAACCAGGTCAGGAAAGCGGCCAGAGCGGTCCCAACCCCTTCCCATACATACCCCCGGCCGACCCCGCCTTGCCCCGGCCCGGTCTGTGCCTGGAGCATTGTGCCCAGCACAAAAAGCCCGCCATGAGTCAAAGCCGGAACCAGGACCGCCAGCGCGGTGATACCCACCAGCGCAGGGATGTTCAGGCTTTCGCCCGGCAGCGCCCCAAGTGCGGACCGACCCAGGATTACAAAAAGAACCGCTCCCACCGATGCGATGGCTGAAACCGGCCCGAGTGCCTGAAGCCACTTGTGGGTCGAAGCGGGCACAATCCGGCCGAAAAGCCAGGCGCCCAGGGCTTCTGAGGCAATCCAGACCCCCACCATCAGCCCGGCGGAAAGCTCATTCCCGGCAAACGCAGCCATCAACTCGCGCAGCAGCACGACCTGAACAACCAGTCCGTGACCGCCGATGGCGATAAGAAGCACTACCGGCCTCAGCTTTAGCGTCCGGTTCATATAGCTTGAGCAATACTAGAACCGGACCGAAGCCCAGTCAACGCTAATGACGAATTGCTATCTGCCGATTCGGAATTCGACATTCGAAACACACTTCTCCTTGGCGTTCTTGGCGGCCTTGGCGGTTGAGATTCTTCGGCTTCACCTCAGAATGACAGCGGGGTCTGCGGTTTTGCCTTTTGCACTTTGACTTTTGCCTTCTGCCTTCGTGCTCTTCGTGCCTTTGTGTTTATCTTCCTCTTGGCGCTCTTGGCGGCCT
>JAUWNN010000010.1 GCA_030612625.1 Caldifarciminota bacterium | reverse complement strand
CGTCCGATTCCACTCGAATCGCCATCACAACACAGAAAAACAGGCAATAACCTGCCTCCAGTGTCATGTCAACCGAAGCGGAGACATCTCTCTGCGCCTGCGCTCTTTGTCATTGCGAGGCCTCGTTCTGTCACCCTGAGCGAAGTCGAAGGGTCTCTCCGGTCATGTCATTGCGAGTGACCGAAGGGAACGCGGCAATCTTCCGTATTCATTCGACCCTCGACATTGAGCCATCGGATGGCACCTGCTCCTTCGTCGCAGAACGCCATTCGTCATTTGTCAAAGGGTCTCTCCTCCCCGGCGGTTAGCGGTTGGCGGTATGCGGAAAGCGGACAACGCTTGACAACCCCAGCCCAACTGGTATTTTTGTAGAAATGTCCTGGGTAGAATTGAAGATTGACAAGCAACCCGACCAGACGAAATTGGATGGGTAGGAAATAAGCATGTCCCCTTACCTCCTGGAGGATGGATGATAGAAAATAAGAAGGCGGCGCTTGTTATCAGTGGCGGCGGTGCCAAAGGTGCCTGGGCGGTTGGCGCGCTCCGCTATCTGGTCAAGGAAAAAGGCGAAGAATACGACCTGGTTGTCGGGACCAGCACCGGCGCGCTGATTGCGCCGCTGGTCGCGCTCGGCGACATCGACGACCTTGTGACCTATTATACCTCGGTCAAGGACAAGGACATCCTCGGGTTCCGCCTGGGCAGGAGCTTGGCTCTCAACGCAATCTGGGGCATCATCACCGGCAAGGATTCGGTCTATTCAACCAAACCGCTGGGCCGGATGATTCGCAAGCACATGTCCGAGAAACGGTGGCAACGCCTGAGGACCGGGCCGAACCAGGCTTGGGTGAGCGTTGTCAACATGCAGACCGGAAAGCTGAGCTATTTCGGCTCGCACCAGCCCGACATGACCCGGGAGAAGTTCATTGATGCGATGCTGGCATCGGCCAGTATCCCGGTTTTCATGTCCCAGGCGCGCATCACCGGCCAGACCGGCTACTGGTTTGTTGACGGCGGGGTGAAGGATTTGATTCCGCTGGGCCATGCCATCAGACAAGGTGCCCGTAAAGTCACTATCATCATCCTCGGCCCTGAACCAGGTCCGGCCAATAAGGAGTTCCAACGGCTCCACCAGGTGCTGCACCGCACGATTGACCTGCAAGGGCAAGAGACCGGAGAAAACGACATTTCGTTCGGGAAACTGGTTACACGCGAGCTGCTCTGGCGTGAGCGGCTCCAGAAAAACCTGACCCTGAGTCTGGACCCGGACAAGGTTGCCGAGGCGTTCCAGAACACATCCAAGCAGGACGAACCGATGGCCACCGAGGACCGTGCTTACGCGGCGGTGAGTTTCAGCCTGCTGCGGCCAGAAACGGTGATTGGCGAAACCCTCGGGTTTGGACCCGAGCTGATGAAAGGGTACGAAAAGGCCGGATACCAGTTTGCCAGCAACCCGAAAAACTGGCAAACCATCCCGAAGCCGTTAGAAGAATAGCCGGACGTAAACGGTGACGCTAACCTATTTTCCCACCCCCGCCATGAAGATTGACAAGAAAGACGATTGGAGCGAAGTTAGGTGGGTAGAAGGTAAGGTGGAATTAAGGTGACACAATACGCATCTTCCCCCGCCATGAATATTGACAAGCAACCCGGCCGGACGAAGTTGGATGAGGAAGAGAATTCAAATGACAAGACCTGACCCCAAGTCTGACCCCAGTACGTGATGAACCGGTTACGCAGCCTTGTCTGCGCTCGCGACGGCGGGCCGGGCGCGGTAGGGGCCATCCTGACCAGCATTGCGACACTTCTCGCACTTCTGATAACGCTGGCCCTGTTCTGCGAAGCAGCGCGGCAGGGTGCCCAGATCTCGGAGGATACGAGCGAGGCATTGGCCCTTATCGGGAGACAGCAGGTCCACGGCGCAGGTATACCGTCGTGGTTCCCATATCACGCCGTCGACAGCGCGTACTCAGTGTACGCAAGGATGGGAAAATCGCTCCGTGCCACCGGTGACACGCTTCCCAGCAACGCCGCCGACTCCGTGATGGATGCCGTGTTCGGGAGGTTCACCCCCCACGAGACGGTACTTCTCCGCGGGTTCTTCCTGCGCAAACTGAAACGTCACGCGCGCGCCGACAGCTTCTTCAAACAGGCCACCACCTGGCGGGAGTACGGCGACCGTGGTATGCGCGGGATAGCACATCTCTATGTGGGTTTACGGCTCGCTGAGATAGGGAAGAAGTGGATTGACACAACAAGGCAGTTCGACTCGCTGCACCGAGGCGCGCTGGCGCACTACCGCTGCGCGCTAGACGAGCGCGCGAAGCTGGGCCAAGCGCTAACGTTGTACATCAAGTCTCAGCAGTGGTGGTCAGAGGTTAAGCTCGGGATGCCCGAAGAGAAGGTCAGTAAGGCCGGGCCTCCGTGGTTCGTCTGGGTGCTGTTCAGCGCGGGAGCGGCTGCCAGCGTGGTCCACGCAGTGCTCGGCGTGTGCCGCTTCAGGTCACGCCCCGCTTCGGTCGCCACCGAGATTGGCAGGGACGCTACCGGAGTCTCCTCCCCCGCCATGAAGATTGACAAGAAAGTCGACCAGACGAAATTGGATGAGTAGGAACGTACTGAGATGTCCCGGATTTCCCCGGCATTTAACAAGGAGGAAGTATGCGTGAAGTTGACCGGGCCAAGGTGCGACGTATCGTCGTCGCAGCAATCTACAATGTCATTAACGCCGGACAGCCACCTGAGGATGAGGCGGGCGTTGAGAACTACCTTCAGACACAGATTCGGGAAGTGCTGGGCGGCAGCGCGCCATCGGCCGAGCGCGAGAAAGTGGCGAAGCTCATCCGAAAACGGACTAATGAATACCTAGTGAAGGAGTTCGGACCCAACACCAGTGTTGCCAAGACCGAGTGGCTGACCCAGCATGAGTCAGCGCCGGTCTCGACTTACGCCGACATGGTCGAAAAGGCCCTCGTCCAATTCCGGGATAAGCAGGAGGGGGCATGAGGCGAGCAATTGTGTTTGCAGTATTGACCTTGATAGTAGCGTCGTTAGGGCAGCCAACGGGGTTCGGAGTGCTGATGAACCAGGACGGTTCGTTCGGGCTTGCTTTACACGAGGAACAGGCGTTGAAGGAATGGGAACTCACCGGCGGCACTGGCTCAGTGAGCTTTGGGCATTCGCTCGATGCCGTATTCGGGTCCAAGCTCGAGAGCCTGCCTAATCACCTGTATGGAGACCTGAACGGTAAGCTCGAGCTGCTAGACTGGCCCGACCGGAACTGGGTGTTTGATGTCATATTGCGCGGGGTGCGCTTTGAGGCGACGCAGGACTTCCGGCAGGTTGACTTCGCCGCTATCGGTCAAGTGTCGCTGTTGCAGGCACATCTATTCAGCTTCGTTTTCCACGCGCTGAAAAAGGACCCAAGCGAAAAGCTGACCGGAGCGAGCCCATCGAGCGTCACGCTGGGGTATGCACGACTCCTAGAACTGAAGAACCAGGGCTCACTCGGGCCGGGCTGGGACAGCCGGCTGGACGGAGAACTGTTCATCTCGATGCCGGTCAAGAATAACCTGAGTCTCGGTTTCCGAGGTCGAGTCTTTAACAGGCCGTCTGACGCCTTCAACCTCGACACCTGGAAGTGGATGGTCGAGCCAGTGGTTACCTTCAAGTGGAGCGATAAGTGGATGCACCTGAAGTACGAGCACGGCGGGCTACCACCAACATTCGAGCCGGTGGACAACTGGGGTCTGGGCGTCGGATTTGCGTTCAACTGAGCCAGTCTGAAAGCCTGGTATGTGGGTGGACAAACGGTGACGCTAGCCCCCTCCGCCGCCATGAAGATTGACAAGCAACCCGACCAGACGAAATTGGATGGGTAGGATGTGAGCAATGTGGCCCAAAAATTCCCGAAGGACGTCCCTACAGAAAGGAAGGAGGAAGCGAAGATGTGCAGGCACTGCCATCGCAGACTTGAACATCTTAACATGATAGGCGGCAGCGATGTCCACGTATGGCATGAGTGTAAGTTGAAGGCCAGCAGTCCGCAGAGGCAAGCTGAGGTCTACGGAGTTCTGTTCGCCAAAGGGCTCGAGGGAAGCATCATTGGCAACAACTGCCCGGTGGCCGAAGAAGGCAACTGGCAGAAATGCCCGTTCTTCACCCCCTTGACATGACCCGCAATCCGGCGGCAAGGTCCGGTATAGTGAAGGACGGAGTAGGCGTCGCTTCCCCGACTAGCCTCTCAGAATCCGAGATGGCTGAGATAGCCGACAATCTGGCGTGTGGTTGATGTCAGGTTGGAAACTAGTGGGAGCAGCGCTAGTGCTGACGGGCCTTGGTCTGGCGGTCTGGCAAACCCTCAAGCCTTCCAGAAAACGCGCCCTGAAGTTAGCCAACGTTACGTCTGCAGTCCTGGGTGCGCTCCTAGGCATACTACTCTTTGCAGAACCCTGGAGGGCCCGTCCTGTGCCAACGTCAGGCGCACTGCGACCGAGGTTTCAGGCAGACACGGGGGATACTAGCGGCATACGTTACCGCGTCGACATGAAAACGAAGACGTGGGTTGTTAGTCTCCCCCGCGACAGAACCGTGCAACCTTTCGGCCCTCTCGTGCCGTTGTCGATGCGTCAGACCAGCCAAGGCGTGTACGTTTCCATGCTTGTTTACGACCTAGACGGAACAGCAGTGGGAATCGTCAAGGACAATCGGTGGCAGGTCTACCCAGGTCGGGCTGTAAGGTACAGCTTCGACGAATCGACCCTGGAGATACTCGGGAGGTACGACATACCCTTGCTGCAGTTCGAATACAGAAGCCCGTCGGTGTTTCGCCTGCTCGGCGTATTCTCGGCACAAGCAGATTCGACACAACTGCTGTATGATTCGCACCAGTTCGCGAGTGCGCCGGATACGGGCTATCATTACAGTTTCATCCACCTGCCCGAGCCAGGCCTGTGGGTGTTGGGGGCAGAAGACAGGTTCCCATTCAGCAAGCGAAGGACGGTCTCAGAACGCGGTTGGGAGGGTTTCTTGGCCCGCGCACGTCAGAACCTCAGACCATGGTTTAACTGAACTACGCCCGGTTCTCTCGGCGACCGCACCTAGTCTATGACAACAAGGCACAAACGCACACTCCGTCCCGCCGCCAACTGCGCCGCGTTGGGGGAGATAAGGGGACACAATACTTAATTCTGGCCCGCATCACCATCGAATTCCTGGATAAGGCGCAAGACGGCCTACCGCTTACCGCCGACAGCAGAACAGGAATCGCGGCAGGGACGCCGCTCCTACAATGGAATTGAGAATGTCAAATGAAGGACAGCGGAAGATTGCCGCAGTCGCTTCGTTCCTTCGCAATGACAGCAGGGTCTGCGGTTTTGCATTTTGCACTTTGGCTCTTGACTTCGCCCTCATCTGTGTCCATCTGTGTTTATCTGTGGTTAGGTTTCCTCTTGGCGAGCTTGGCGGTTCCAATCCGCTTTCCGCTGACCGCCTTCCGCTATCCGCACCCGACTTTGGACTGCGGGAGCAAAGCTCCCGCTTTCATAACCGGAAGCGTGCTTCCGGCAGGAAGAGCGGCAGCACGCTGCCGCACTCCAAATCAGCCAATCTTCGCGCTTCTGCCTTTTGCCCTCATCTGCGTTCATCTGTGTTTATCTGTGGTTCATTCTTTGTGTTCTCTGTGGCTTTGTGGCGGGATTCTGCCGACCGCATTCCGCCTTGCGCAACCGGCGCACTGCCACAGGGTTACACTTGACTTGGCATCAGAAATCGCTATCATATGTGGTTGGCTGTGGAAGGACCTCACAACCAACACATAGTAAGGAAAGGTCCACAGTATGGCTTGCGTTCGACTATTGGCCTATGTGTCCGGACTGTGAACCCACGGGCCAGAACCGTAGAGACCTTTATCGACCCCAAGCAAAACATATCGGAGGTAGTCTGATGAGTCAGCGCATATTCGTAGGGAATCTTCCCTTCAGCGCGACCGAAGCACAGCTCTCAGAGCTGTTCAGCCAGCACGGCGAAGTCGTGTCGGCCAACATAGTGAAGGACAAGTTCACGGACCGGCCCCGTGGGTTCGCCTTTGTGGAAATGGCAACCGGCGAGGCGGCTACAGCCGCCATCGCAGCCCTCAACGGGCATGAGCTTGAAGGCCGCCAACTGACCGTTAACGAAGCCAAGCCGCGCACCGAAGGAGGAGGAGGACGGCGCGGGCCCGGCGGCGGCGGCCGCCAGGGCGGCGGCGGCGGCAGACGCTGGTAAAACCGACCGGCGTATAGAAACGCGCGGGCGTCGCTACAGTGTAGCGGCGCCCGCATTTCATTTGTACACAGCCAGCGGCTCTAATCCGCTTTCCGCCAACCGCAGACCGCTGTCCGCCTGCAACGGAAGATTGCCGCAGTCGCTTCGCTCCTTCGCAATGACGGAAAGGAAAGTCATTGCGGCTACGTACCCCCACGTCATTGCGAGGACAAAGCCCGAAGCAATCTTCTGCCGTTTTGCCTTTTGCACTTTGCATTCTGCAATCTGACTTCTGACTTTCTTTGTGCCCTTGGTGCCTTTGTGTTTAATCTCCCCTTGGCGGCCTTGGCGCTCTTGGCGGTTAATTCCTGCACCCTCCCCTCCGTCCACACCCCGCAAGGCAAAGGAAGGGTGTGCCAGAGTCTGCGGTTCTGCAATTTGCACTTTGCATTCTGCAATCTGCCTTCTGACTTCTTCTCTTCGTGCTCTTCGTGCCTTTGTGGTGAGTCTTCCTCTTGGCGGCCTTGGCGTTCTTGGCGGTTAATCTCTCTGTACTACAAAGGTACAAGATCGTCGTTTTCGCGACGATGTTTTGCGCTGTCATTCCTGTTTCGTGCCTTTCGTGATTTCGTGGCCAATCCTGGTTTGGTTGCGGCCCTTCGGGGGCCGCGCTAGGTTCATCTGTGTCTATCTGCGGTTAGATTTCCTCTCGGCGTTCTGGTCAGTGAATCTCCGTCCGATTGTCCGCATTGACATCATAGCTTGTTTGGCTAACTTGTGACACGATGCGGCTGCTTCGACGGGTCCGGGTTATCAGGACCAGACGCGAACTCCCGCGCTGGCTTGAGAAATATCGCTGGGTGGTGACCGGCTTTGCCGCGCTCGCCCTGATTTTCGTCATCCTCAAGTCGGGCTACGGTCTGGCCTTCACCAGGTCGTTCGCCTGGGCAATAGACGTGTTCAATTACCTGGTCCTGGCGGTGTTCGCTGTTGATGTCGTTCTCGGCTTCGTGTTCGCACCCTCTTTCTGGCAGCACGTCAAGACAAGGTGGTTTGACCTGGCGGTCTTTGTCCCTGTCGGAATCGCGCTGGCTGCGGGCGGAACCGGGATATCGTTCATTATCCTGCGCCAGGTTATTGTCGTCGGCCAGGCCTTTGCCCGTTCCCGGCGCTTTGCCGGGTTCATTGAAGGTCTCCGGATTCAGCCGGTGCGTCTGCTCCCCTTAAGTTTTGCAGGAGCGATTGTGGTCGGCACTCTGCTGCTGACTTTTCCGGCCGCAACTTCGGACGGCCGCGGCGCCAGTCTTGTTGACGCCCTTTTTACCGCGACCTCGGCAACATGCGTGACCGGGCTCATCGTCCAGGACACTCCGGTCTTTTTCTCCCGGTTCGGGCAACTGGTGATTCTGGTCTTGCTTCAGTTGGGAGGCCTGGGCATAATGACCTTTTCAGCCAGTCTGGCAGTGGTGTTCGGCCGCAAGCTCGGACTTGCCCAGCGCAAGACGGTCTCAACGATGATGGAAGAAGCCCGCAACATTGATATCGTCCGGACCCTGCGCTACATTCTGGTTTTCACCCTGCTGGCCGAGGCTGCCGGCACCCTGCTGCTTTTCATTCGCTGGCTCCCTGATTTCACAAGTCCGCTCGAAGCTTTCTACTGTGCAGGATTTCATGCAGTTTCCGCATTCTGCAATGCCGGGTTTTCGGTCTTTTCTAATTCGCTCCAGGGGTTCCGGTCTGACCCGATGGTCAACATTATTGCCATCGGCCTGATTGTGACCGGAGGGCTCGGATTCATCGTTATCCGTGAGCTGTTCAACCGCGACACCCTGCGGCACGGCCCGGTCTTCTCCCTGCGTCGGCTCAGTGTCCATGGCCGGCTGGTGCTCTGGACCACCGGCATCCTGCTCATCGGTGGCAGCATCTTCTTCTTCTTTGCCGAATACGACCATACCCTGGCCCGACTGCCGCTCGGCACCAAACTTCTCACATCGGTGTTCCAGGCCGTAACACCACGCACCGCCGGGTTCAACACCGTACCGATGAGCGGCCTGCGGCCGGTAACCCTGTTCCTCTGGGCAATACTGATGTTCGTCGGCGCATCGCCGGGCGGAACCGGCGGCGGAATCAAAACCACCACCCTGGCAGTGCTGTTCCTGGCCGTGCGCAACCGGGTGCTCGGACGGGAAGATGTTGAGGTCGGCCGGCGGGTCATTCCCAAGGACATCGTGTACCGGGCCACGGCTATCGCCGCGGTGTCGGTCGGCATCGTTGCCTTTTTCTTTGCGGTTCTGCTCGTGGCTGTCAATGCACCCTTTCACAAGATTCTGTTCGAGACCGTGTCAGCGTTCGGCACAGTAGGTCTTACTACCGGTATTACCCCGAGCCTGAACCCACCAGGCAAAATTGCAGTTACTCTGCTGATGTATATCGGCCGACTGGGACCTTTGACACTGGCGCTGGCGATGCGCGCACGCCAGTCGCGGCTTGCTATCAGATACCCTGAGGCCCGGGTTGTGGTTGGCTAAAGGAGGATTTCATGAAACAATTCGCAGTAATCGGCCTTGGCACTTTTGGACGGCGGGTTGCCCGCACCCTGATGGCCAAGGGAGCCGAAGTTATCGGAATTGACTCGGACTCCCAACAGGTGGAATCAATGAAAGATGAAGTAACCCAGGCCCTGTGTCTGGATGCGACCAATGAAGAGGCACTCGCCAATTCCGGGGTTCTTGATGTTGATGCAGTCGTGATGGCAATGGGCGAGAGAATGGAGGCCGCGGTTCTGGCGACCGCGATACTGCACCGGCTCGGGGCCGGGTACATCATCGCCCGGGCCGCTTCAGAACTCTATGCCCAGATTCTGCGTGACGTCGGGGCCGACCGCACCGTGCTCATTGAGGAACAGATGGCCGACCAGATAGCAAAAAGCCTGATTGCATCCGACGTGCTGGAACAGATAACCCTGTCGAGCGGCCACAGTCTGGTTGAGATGAAACCCCGGCGCGAAATGGTCGGCAAGAAACTGGGCGAACTGGACATCCGGAGGCGCTACCAGGTGAACATTGTCGCAATCAAGAAGAGAATCCCGATGGTCACCGACTCAGGAGAAAGCAGCTTCGAGATCCGCACCAATGACATCCCGGGACCTGAGGACCGGGTTGAGCAGGACGACATCCTGGTGGTGGTGGGCAAGGACCAGGATATCGAACGCCTGTCTATGGGCAAGTAAGATGAACGCCAACCGACCGAGCCGTGCCCCAGGCACCGGAATGTCAATCCGCACCAGGATGACACTGAGCATGCTTTCGGCTGCCGCACTGATTATTCCGGTTGTTGTTCTTGCGGTATTCTACATCCGCTGGATGAACACTTCGGTCAACCGCATCGCAGACCAGGATATCGAACTGATGCACATCGGCGACCAGATTTCCCTCAACTTTGCCCAGGCCCGCAAAGGTGAGAAGAACTTCCTGCTCTATGGTGATTCAGTCTACCTTGCTGAAAGCCATACCGCGCTTGAGGATATCGCCGAGCTGTGCAGCCAGGGCCGAAGGCTCGACCCTGACCTTGCCACAAGGTTTGACGCCATTGTCCGCCATACCGCGACCTATCGGCATCTGGCCGATTCACTCATCAGCCTGCCCCAGCCCGAACCCCGGCGCGTCATACTTCCCGGGCTCGACCGTCTGAGGAAACTGCATCAGAATCTCCTCGACGCCGCGGCATCAGCACAAGACACTGTCCGCCGCGACTCGCTCCTTGCGACCGCAGCCCGGCTGGCCGCCGAGACCGCGCTTCCAATTCCCGGTGGCCTGACCGGCCGGACACTGAACGACACAATCAGAGCACTACAGACAGCAGTCTCTGCCGAGACCGACAGCATAACCGTCCATGCCCGGCAAAGAGTGTTGCGGCACCGGCACCGGGCCAGACTCCTTGCAGCCTGGGGCCAGCGCAACATCCTTACGGTTCTCTTCATTGTACTTGTGCTCCTGGCCTGGCTCATTGTAACCCTGCCCAGAAAGGCCGTGCTCCCGATAAAGCGGATTGTCAACGCCCTGCGCCGGGCTGAACAAGGCGACCTGAACATCCGCATCAAACCAGGAACCAGAGATGAGTTGGGCGACCTTACCCAGAGGTTGAACCGCGTCTTTGCCCGGTTGCAG
Source organism: Caldifarciminota bacterium (assembly GCA_030612625.1). Taxonomy (GTDB): domain Bacteria; phylum Hydrothermota; class Tepidihabitantia; order Tepidihabitantales; family Tepidihabitantaceae; genus UBA3079. The sequence continues at coordinate 16,664 of JAUWNN010000010.1, read as the reverse complement.
GCATTCGACGAGCGCAAGAAAAACCGCATCCTTCATCTCGAACGCCGGTTCCGGCTGCTGATTAACGACATCGCCGAGGGTGTGCTTGTAGTTGACAGAACCCCGAATGTGGTGCTTGCCAATAAGGCGGTAGAACCGCTGCTTGGCTGCCGCGCTTCCGAGGCTTCGGGCAAACCTCTTAAGACATTCTCAAGCCTGGATTTCTTGAATGAACCTCTGGAAAGGGTGCTGGCCGGTGCCACGAGCCATCAGACCTGTGACATCCTCTCCGAACTGCCCGGCTCGGTTGTCTGCATCGAGGCCCTACGCGATGAGGCCGGCAAGGTCACCGGTGCCCTTGTCGTAATCACCCGTCCGGAAAAGCCGGAACAGCCTGTCAGCTAGATTCGAGTCTACTCTGTCTTGATACCGACTGTCGTGAAGTATCAGGCTTTGCCGGCCCGGGCGGAATCGTCCTGGTCGTGCTTCAGGTAAACAACTCGACGTGGGAACGGCACCTCGACCCGGTCCACATCAAACGCCTTCTTGAGCCTTACTCGCAAATCCCGCTCCACACCCCAGTGGGTCATCGGCTTCACCTTGGCCACAATCCTGATGGTCAAACCCGACTCTCCGAAGTTCAGAAGCCCGTGGACCTGGGGTGACGCAAGCGCCACATCACGATTCTCCTGGAACCACTTGTCAGCCACTGCCTTGGCCGCGGTCATCCCATGCTCAGCATCCTGCTCATACGCCAGGTCCACTTTGACTATCGCCCGCATGAACTCCCGGTTGCGATTGCCGAACCGGGTCAGTTCACCATTGGGTACCACATGCAGAGTGCCATCAAAGGCCCGGATATGGGTCGCCCGCAGCCCCATTTGCTCCACCATCCCGCTGACATCGCCGAGAGTGATGTTGTCCCCAACGCTCACAGAATCCTCAAACAACAGAAAGAATCCGGAAAGGAAATCACGGACCAGGGTCTGGGCCCCGAATCCGATCGCCAGACCCACCACGCCGGCCCCGGCAAGGATGGCTGAATAGTCCACCCCGAGAACCCGCAGACACATCACCAGCGCTACGAAAAAGATGCCGTACCGGATAACGCTGCGGCTGAGCGCAATCAGGGTCTTGGTGCGCCTTTCCCTCAAGACCTTTCCCTTGCTGTGCAAAAGCCTGCTGACCAGCCTGCCGAGAATCCAGGAAACGAACCAGGCACCGATAACTATCAGCAGAAGCTGCAAGAGCTTGCCCGCATACCCGGCCATTCGCTCCGGTGCGAAGAACTGCTCGCGTACAGCCAGCCACAACTCATTCCAGAACACCTGTTACCTCCTCACTTCTATCGTGCCGGCCAAGCCCTTGATTACTTCACCCACTGCCGGCCCACAGATTCCCTGCTTCTCAAGCATCGCCTGGAACTCCTTCACCCGGTCCGGCGGCAGCGCCACCAGGAGCCCGCCCGATGTTTGCGACTCCCAGAGAATCCTTGTCTCAGATTTGGCAACGCCCTCATCGAACTCAACCCATTTCCCGAACGAAGCCTGATTCATCTTCACACCGGGGTCCTTCATTCCTGAGTCAGACAGCTCCAGCACCTTCGGCAGGAAAGAAACAGCCCCGACATGAAACCTCAACCGCGCTTTGCTCGCCTCGGCCATCTCCTGGGCATGACCCAGCAACCCGTACCCGGTAACATCGGTGGCCGCAGTCGCACCGCACTCAACCATTGCTTCGGACGCGGCTCTGTTCAGAGTCAGCATTGACTTTGTTGCGGCCTCATACAACTCAGGGTCTACCTCATCCTGTGCCATCATCGCCTGGCCGAACACTCCGCATCCCAGCGGCTTGGTAAGCACCAGCACATTCCCGACCTGCGCACTGTTATTCTTCACGATTCGCTTCGGGTCTATCTGGCCGGTAACTGACAGACCGTACTTTATCTCCGACTCATTGAAAGTATGACCGCCGACAACCAGACCGCCCGCTTCTTCAACAGCATCCTGTCCCCCACGCAGGATTTCTGCCAGCCAGTCCGGGTTTGACCGCTCAGGAAACCCGACCACATTCAGTGCGGTCAAAGGGCTACCGCCCATCGCATAAACATCGGAAAGAGAATTGGCCGCAGCAATCCGGCCAAACACATACGGGTCATCTACCATCGGGGTCAGAAGGTCAACCGTCTGAACCAGAGCCAGCCCGTCCTGGAGCAGGAACACCCCTGCGTCGTCGGCCGTGTTGATACCGACCAGCAGCCTCGGGTCCTCGGGCCGTTTCAGTTGCTTGAGCGCAAGCGCCAACTGCGCCTGACTGAGCTTGGATGCTCAGCCCGGGCAGGTGACCGTCGCCAGAATGCCATGCTTCGACATACTTCTCCTTTATCTATCCTTAACTGAACCGCACCTCAGAATGACCCGGCCGAGAGATTGCCACGGCCACCACAGGTGGCCTCACCCGAATGGCACTTCCCGCTCTGGTCTTCACCCTGTATCCTGTATTCTGTATTCTATTATCTTCTCTTCTCTGTGTCCATCTATGTTCATCTGTGGTTAGATTTCCTCTTGGCGTTCTTGGCGGTTAGCTCTTTCACCCTCACCTCAGTCCTCGACCCAAGGGAGAGGAAGTCTTTGACAGACTCTGCGGTTTTGACTTTTGCACTTTGCATTTTGCATTTTGACATCATCTGTGTCTATCTGTGGTTCGGTCATTATTCGGGTCCTCTTCGCAGCACCCGTTTATCGCCTTTGCGCTGGGTCAGGCCTGCAGAGTCGAAATGGTTCAGCAGCGGTATCACGTATCGTCTTGTGGTTCCCAACTCCTTTCTTATCTCCGAAGCGGTAAGTTCGTCTTTGGTCCTGAAGAGATTCACAATCCGTTCTCTTGCCTGCGCCACTACCTCGCGGTGGAAAACCACCGACTCACCAAGCTCTACCAGGACTCCGGTTTCAAACAGGGCTGTCTTGACCCTTTCTGACAGCCGGTGATTGACCCCGGCAAGAACGTCATTCAGACCAGGTGGCGAAAAACCGCCTTCTCTGAACCGGCCTTCTGCCTTGTCGAAAACCTCCTGCTCCTCGGGCTTGAGCCGGACCTGGTGACTACTCAATCTGAACCGGTCATTCTCAACCACCAGCTTTCCTTCTTTCACGAGTTCAGCCACGACCGCCTCAAACAGCGGTACTGAGAAAACCGTTGCAGCCTTGGCCCGAAGCTCAGGCCGCTTCATGCCCAGCCTGACCGGATTGGCCTGATGGAACTTCTCCAGGGTCCGAACAACCGCATCGCGCGCCCTTTGGAAATTCTTCTCATGCACCACATACTCCCGGCCTTCGTGCTCGAAACTGCGTGCCAGACCCTTGCCAACAAGCTGATTAAGAAGTCTTGTCGTATCCGCCTCAGCCAGCGCAAGCGTGCGTGCCAGACCCGCCCGAGTTCCTGCCTGCAGCTTGCTCTTCACCAGGTGCTGTTCCAGTACGGTCCCGGTGTCGCCTGCCCTCAAGGCATTCAAGCGGGTTACCGTGGTATCATCGAACCGGCGCTCACGTTCCGCATTCGGTTCGAGAACAACCCCTCCGCCAATTGCGCGCTGAGGTGAGTACGACCTTATCACATAATGGTCGTTCCAGTCACACACCACCGGTTGCTCGAGCCGGTACTGGACCAGCGCATCCTGGCCAGGCCCAAGCTCCTTCGCATCCAGCAGGACCACCCGGCACATCACTTCGGCCGTGCCGATGTGCAGCCTTACCCTTGTCATGTTGCGCAGCGGCCGGCCGGCACTCTTCAGAAGATACAGCGACCCGTTCAGACAGGTGGTCGGAACGTAATATCCGGGCGTAGCCAGGACATTTCCCCGCTTCGCTGCCTTCTTCTCAACACCTTGCAGGTTCAGAGCCGCCCTGTCACCTTGCACGGCTTTCTCGATCGGACGCTCGTGACGCTGGACCCCACGCACCCTGACCGGTTGCTGCTGGGGCAGCAGTTCCAGCCGGTCACCGACCCGGCACTGGCCCGAAAGCACGGTCCCGGCCACCACTGTACCAAAGCCCTTGATAGTAAAACACCGGTCCACCGACAGGCGGAAAACACCCCGGTCCGGCTTCTGCTTGACCTGCTGAATAACTCCATCAAGCTCTTGCCGCAACTCAGGAATGCCCTGGCCGGTTACCGAAGAAACGACCGCAACCGGAGCCTTCTCAAGAAAAGAACCGGCAACAAGCCGGGCAACGTCTGAGCGCACCAGTTCCAGCCATTCCTCTTCCACCAGGTCTGCTTTGGTAATTGCCACCAGCCCTTTCTTGATTCCCATGAGCCGGCAGATGTCGAAATGCTCGACCGTCTGCGGCATCACGCCGTCATCAGCCGCGACCACCAGGAGAACCATGTCAATGGTGCTGGCACCGGCCAGCATGTGGCGGACAAACTTCTCGTGCCCGGGCACGTCAATGATGGTGACATTGTCGCCAAGGAACACGAAACCGAGGTCGGTCGTCATCCCCCGTTCTTTTTCCTCCTTGAGCCGGTCCGGGTCGGTTCCGGTCAGAACCTTGACAAGAGCGCTCTTGCCATGGTCGATATGGCCGGCAGTCCCGACAACAATGTGCATCTAGAACTCCCCCCGCCGGTTCCGGCCCGGGATGCGCAGTTCGTTGCGATACTTTGCCACGGTCCGCCGGGCAATCTTTGTGCCCTCTTGCTCCAACTGCTGGCAGATTTCATCATCGCTCAGAGGCTTCGACTTGTCTTCGTTCTCGATGACTTGCTTGATTCTCTGCTTGATACTGGCCCGGGATTTGTCACCGGCCCCGGCTTTGAAGAAATGCTTCAGCGAGAAAATACCGTAGCAAGTCTCAACGTACTTGCCGGCGGCGGCCCGGGACGCGGTCGAAGGGTGCACGCCCAGCCTGCCGGCCGCTTCGCGCAGCGTGGCCGGCTTCAGGAACTGGGGCCCTTTCTGGAAGAATTCACGCTGGTCATTCACAATCAGGTTCGTCAGTTTCCGGAGCGTCTGCCGGCGGGACTCGATGCCCCGCAAGAACATCATCGCCCGCTTGAACTTCTCCCGGGCAAACTTCACTTGGTCCCTGGGAAAAGCCTTCGGGCTGCGCAGGATTTCAACATAGCGCCTGGACAAGCGCAACCTGGGAAAGGTTTCCTCGTTGGTCTCAACCACCAGTTTGCTGTCCCGCCACTTCACCGCAAAGTCCGGCGTAACATACTGGGGCAATCGGCCTGAAAAGCGCCGGGCCGGCCTGGGCTCAAGCGTCAGTATTCTTTCGACCGCGGCCCGCACCTCTTCTTTGCTTACCCCGCAGAACCGGGCTATCTTGTCGACCTGCTTGTGAAGAAGCAGGTCCCAGTGCTCTGAGACAAGACGGTATTCCAGACTGCCTGGCGAGCAGCCGTCCAGTTCCAACTGGACCAGAAATGAGTGCCGCTGGTCAGAACACCCGATTCCTCCGGGTTCGATTCGCTGGAGGACGTACAGTATTTCCCGCAGCCGCCCCAGCTCGACTTGCCGGTTTGCGGCAAGCTCCTCCTCGCCCGCAGTAAGAAAGCCGTCCTCATCAAGTGACTCAATAACGGTCTCAGCCACCCGGAAATCATCCTCGGAAAGCACGCTCCGCAAATGAGGCAGCAGCGCCCCCCTCAAATCCGGGCCCGGACCCGGAGCAAGCTCTACTGCATCCACCCCGGTGTCAGAGCCGGAAGAAACCCGGAAACCGGAAAGGTATCCGTCATCAGGCAGCATGTCCTCGATAGTGTATCTGTCTATGGGCGACGCTTCAGCCTGGTTCTCATCTTCACCAGCCCGAAGCCCCTTGGCCTGACCGTCATCACCAGGTTCAGGCGCAACAGACACCGGCCTTTCTGGAGTCTCGGATGTCTCCTGAGAATCGTCAACCTGCTCCAGTGCCGGATTCTCCTCCAGCTCTTTGCGCACCAGTGCTTCGAGCTCCAGGGCCGGCACCTGGAGCAGTTTCAGATTGAGAATGAGTTGAGGCGACAGTATCTGTTCAAGCCTGCACTGGAGCTGGAGTTCTATCTTCATAGCCGGAATCGCTCGCCCAGATAGACTTCACGCGCCTTCTCGTCCTGAACCAGGTCTTCTGAAGTCCCGGACAGAAGAATACGGGCGTCGTACATGATGTAAGCCCGGTCGGTAATTTCAAGGGTCTCACGCACATTATGGTCGGTAATCAGAATCCCAAGCCCCTCACCACGGAGCCTTCTGACGATGTCCTGTATCTCGGCCCTGACAATCGGGTCAATGCCGGTAAAAGGCTCGTCCAGAAGCAGGAAAGACGGAGCTGCGGCCAGTGCCCTTGCCAACTCAACCCGCCTTCGCTCACCGCCTGAAAGGGTCCCGCCCTTCTGCTTTTCCAGATGGAGCACATTGAACTTGTCGAGCAGCGCTCTTGCCTTTGTGTCCTGCTCCTGCCTGGACTTTCCGAGCATTTCAAGAATCGCCCGGACATTGTCGAGAACTGACAGCTTCCGGAATATCGACGGCTCCTGGGAAAGATAACCCAGACCCAGGCGCGCCCTTTTATAGACCGGCAGACCGGTCATATCCTGGCCGTCAAGCATAATCCTTCCCTGCTCAGGCCTGATAAACCCGGTAATCATATGGAATGTCGTTGTCTTGCCTGCACCGTTCGGGCCCAGCAGTCCCACTATCTCGCCTCTGGCCAGTTCCAGGTCTACGTCATCGACCACCCTCCGGCCTCCGTAGCTCTTTACCAGGCCCTGGGTCTCAATCTTCATCCCGGTCTAGCCACCCTCCTGTTCAGCCCCGGACCGAATCAGCCGGCCGGACAGGAGCCGCTCAATCTCTATCATCGCCACTTCTCCCTGCTCCATCTTTATCCGGATGGCCCGGCCTGACACTTCAATCTTCTCGCCTGACTCAGTGGTGTAGCGGCTGGCAGCATTCCCCAGGACCGTCACGAAATCCAGTTTCCCGTCCTGCACTGAGAAAGAAATGGAGTCACCCTGAGTATGGCTCACACTGTCTGTAACACCGGGTTCGCCCCAGGCAAGTCCTGAATCGGCCCCGGTGAGAAACACCAGGGTGTCACATACCAGTTCCGCGCTTCCTGAGCTCACCTTTACCCGGCCCGCTGCCAGAGCCTTTGATTCCCTGGCAAACCAGAACATTTCAGTCGCAGTGACAGTCATCGTATCATCACCTACAACCTGGACCATAACCGGGTTCAAGTCCACATTCCCCACTTCTTCTGCCAGGTCATAGCTGCCACGCTCACCGGTGATACGCAGATTCCGGGTTCTGCTCTCAACGACCAGTCCTGAAACCGCATCCACCTGTCTATCCGGAATCGAATATATCAGCATCGGCGCGAGAATCAGCAGCGACTCCTGCTGCACCTTCACGTTGCCGAACAGCTCGGTCCGTTTCTCCTCCAGGAAATAAAAGGCAGAATCAGCCCAGACCAGGGCATCCGGGCTCTGGATGAACACAGAGTCCTTGATCACCGCGAGCCCCTGGGACTCGTTCAGCCGGACAAGTCCTGCCGAGATTCTGGTATCTCCGTCAGTGATGCGCACGCTGTCCCGCAATATGGTAACCTGGCCTTCCGGTGTTCTGATTATCTCCATCTTGCGGGCATAGAGGTCAGTTGCCAGAGCCGGCACGCACATTCCCAGAATGCAGGCCACTGCCAGCACTTTGCCGGCCAAAATCCGATTCGCTCTATTCAGTATCACCTTATTGGCCAACTACGGATGAACACAGACTAACACAATTAGGCATTGGGATTTTGGGTTTGATTGGAACTTTGGATTTGGTCATTTGGATTTAGTCTGTGCACATCGGTGTTTATCTGTGGTTCTCTTCTTCCGGCTCCTCTTCGGTCCGGTGGTCAAACCGGTACTCAGACGTTCCTTCAACCTCACTCTGAATCTCGATTTTATTCAACCCGGCATCAGAAATCAGGCCCTGACCTGCCACCCAACCTCTAGGAGTCTCAATTTCCACACGAGCATCAGTCTTTACCTGTCTGGTTCGATTACTCCAGCACAGTGAATCGGTCCAGAGCAAAGTGCTGTCTGCGGTCTGGACAAAAACATCACCCCGCGCCACCAGGTCATCGGTCCTGCTGTAGATGGCTCCTTGATCAGCCTCAAGGGTTGCATGCACCTGGCCATCCTCGTCATAGAAGTAGACAACCGGCAGGCAGACGTCAATCCGCTGCTGAGACTCGTACACATATGCGGTCTCAGCCTCAAGGGTGTAAAGCCGCTCGCCGCTCGCGCTCTCATGCAATGTGAATCCTTCAACCACCTGGTCGGGCAATTGGCTCGTCTCAGGCTCAGTCTGCCCTTCCCGGCATCCCATAGCAAGTACAATCGCAACCAGGACCAGCACTCGTCTCATCATCCTCAACTCGGCATTCGGACTTCGGCATTCGGACTTCGGATGGCTCCGGCTTTGCCCCAGAAGACCCACTCCTCAGGCCGGGCTCTTACCTGTTCCAGAAGGGCCTGAGCTGCGGCCCGCTCGTCTCCGGCCGGATATGTCCGCACCCGAAGCCTTCCCTTGTCAAAGAATGCGAAAGCCGTCACCACGCTCTTCCCGAACCTGAACCCCAGACCGGGCAGCCCGAGCCGGCACCCATCAACATCAACCCAGACCCGCCTGCCCTGGCTGGTATTGTCGAGCATGAAACCTGTAACCCCCGGCTTCCTGAGCCCGGACATGATTGATTTGACCTTATGCAAGAACCTGACCCCCTGGTTCCGCCGCAATCCTGAAACAAGCCGGTCAAAGGAACGGTTCTTCTGAGCGCCGACGCCAAGATTCACCCTGAACCCGAACCGGGCGAACACCTGGGGCAGGAACTCCCATGCCCCAAAATGAAAAGAAGCCATGACCATATGCAACTCCTGTTCCAGAACTACGTTCCACTTATTCTCTCCACAAACCACCGTCTTGTCAACAATTGCATCTCCTCGGGGCTTGCCGATTAACGCCATCAGAGCCAGATTCCTGCCCACACACCAGCCGTTCCTGAGCCAGAAAACCCGGCTCCTCCAGCCGCACCAGCGGCTGTCTCTGCCGCACACAATTCTGAGATTTTCCTGTATTTCAGCCCTGGTCCCGGGCCGACACGTAAGATAAGAAATTACAAACAGACGGGAAAGCAGAAGTGCCGGGCTAGCGGGAAGCGCCCGAACAAGCTGTAGGACCAAGCCGAGCAAACTCACTGGCAGCCCTGATAAAGCCGGCAAAAAGCGGATGGGGACGCAAAGGTCTGGACTTGAACTCCGGGTGGAACTGGGTCGCTACAAAGAAAGGATGACCTTTGAGCTCAACCATTTCCACCAGCCTGCCGTTCGGCGACTTGCCGCTGGCAATCATCCCCTGCCGCTCCAAGGCCGACAGGTAGTCGTTATTCACCTCATAACGGTGCCGGTGCCGTTCAGAAATCCTGGTCCGGCGGTAGCAGCGCTACGCTCCTGTCCGCGGCCTGACCACGCCCGGATACGCGCCCAGCCGCATCGTGCCGCCTTTGGCCTTGACCCCGCGCTGCCCAGGTAGCAGATGGATAACCGGGTGTTTGGTCCGGGGGGTGAATTCGGTTGAGTTCGCACCCCGCAGCCCGCACACAACCCGGGCAAATTCCACCACCGCGACCTGAAGCCCGACGCACAGCCCGAGATAAGGCAGGCCCCGTTCCCGGCAATAGGTTACGGCATCGATTTTGCCTTCCATTCCCCGAACCCCGAACCCACCGGGAATAATCACCCCCCCAAGCCCGGCCAGGCGCTGGTTCACGGTTTCCGAGGTTATCTCCTCAGCTTCGAGCCACCGCAACCGGACACCGACCCCTGCTCCTGCCGCAGCATGGTGCACCGCCTCAATCACCGACTTATATGCATCATGCAAGCCCACATACTTGCCGCAGACTCCAATTTCTATCTCATACTTCGGGTTCTCGGCCGCCTTGATGAACCGCTCCCAGGCAGAAAGGTCCGGCTTCCTGGGCCTGATCTTGAGCGCCTTGACTATCAACCGGTCCAGGTTCTGACGATGGAGCACCAAGGGTATCCGGTAGATATTGTCAACATCTACCGCCTCAATCACCGCTTCAGGCCGGACATTGCAGAACAGAGCAATCTTGTCCCTGGCTTCCTGGGGCAGCGGAGTCTCTGCCCGGCACATGATGATGTCGGGCTGAATCCCGATGTCGCGCAAGGCCTTGACCGAATGCTGCGACGGCTTGGTCTTGTATTCACATGCAGCCTTGATGTACGGCACCAGGGTCAGATGGATGTACAGGACATTATCCTTGCCCTCTTCCAGGGCAAACTGCCTGGCCGCCTCGAGAAAAGGCAAACCTTCGATGTCTCCGACCGTGCCCCCGATTTCAGTAATGACCACATCCCGCTTATTGGCCAGTTTCCTTATCCGGTCCTTGATTTCGCTCGTGATATGAGGCACAACCTGAATGGTCCGGCCCAGATAATCCCCGCGCCGCTCCTTCTCGATAACCGACTGGTATATCTGTCCTGCGGTCAGATTATTATCCTGGGAAAGGTCACAGTCAATGAATCGCTCGTAATGGCCTAAATCAAGGTCGGTCTCAGCCCCGTCATCGGTGACATACACCTCGCCGTGCTGGAACGGACTCATCGTGCCCGGGTCAACATTTATGTACGGGTCAAACTTCAGAGGAACGACATCAAGCCCCCGGCTCTTCAGGAGCAGCCCGATTGACGAAGTGGCAATCCCCTTGCCCAGGGAAGAAACCACACCCCCGGTCACGAAAATGTACTTGGCCATCAGTGGCCGGAATTACCAGATCCTAATGACCAATTCCCAATCAAGCTCCAATGACCCAATGGCCAATATCTAGACAGCCCTTCCCTTTGTTGCCTCCCCCTTGAGGCGGAGGGACAGGGTGAGGGTGATTCCGTCTTAGTCATTGGGACTTGGTCACTGGTCATTTCCTCGATGCCTATCCCTGGCGCTGCTTGTGCTTTGGGTCTCGCTTGCAGATAACCCTGACCACGCCTTTGCGCTTCACGATCTTGCAGTGAATGCACCGCTTCTTCACCGATGTCCGAACTTTCATCTCACTCCTTCTTCAAGTCTTCGCGTCTTTGTGGTTTTCCTTCCTCTTGGCGTTCTTGGCGGCCTTGGCGGTTGAGATTCTTCGCTTCGCTCAGAATGACAGCGGGGTCTGCGGTTTTGCCTTTTGCATTTTGCACTTTGACTTCTGACTTCTGCCTCTCTTCGTGTCTTTGTGCCTTTGTGGCGAAATTCTCCCCTTGGCGTTCTTGGCGGTTCACTTCTTCGCCCTTCGTGCCCTTTGTGCCTTTGTGGTAATATTCTCCCCTTGGCGTTCTTGGCGGTTCATCATTCGGCACCTACTTGAACCGGTAAATTATCCTTCCCCGGTCCAAATCATAAAGCGAAAACTCCACCGTCACCCGGTCACCGGGCAGAATCCTTATCCAGTGCTTTCGCATCCGGCCCGAGATATGGGCCAGCACCTTATGGCCGTTGTCCAACTCCACCCGGAACGTTGCACTGGGCAGCGCCTCTTTAACCACGCCCTCAAGCTGAATCAGGTCTTTCTTAGCCATTAGTCAGTATCTCCGGTTCTGCCTCAGTTACAAGTATCGTGTTCTCATAATGGGCTGACGGCTTGCCATCGCGCGCAACCACAGTCCAGTCGTTCGCCAGAGTCTCCACCTCGAATCCGCCCATGTTCACCATCGGCTCAATCGCCAGGGTCATTCCGGACTTGAGCGTCATTCCCTTGCCCGGCTTGCCGAAATTCGGAACCGAAGGCTCCTCATGCAGCTCAAGACCCACCCCATGGCCGCAAAGGTCTCTGACCACCGAATATCCTTGTTCCTCAACATAAGACTGAACCGCGGCACCGATGTCGCTTACCCGGTTCCCGGCCCGGGCCTTGTCTGCACCAACCCGGAAAGCCCGCTCGGTCGCAACAACCAGCGCATGGACTTCTGGCTTCACTTTGCCCACCTCGAATGTCCGGGCCCCATCCGCGATGAACCCGTCTTTGGTCACGCCGATGTCTATTTTCACAATGTCACCTTCAGCCAGTTTCCGCCCATTCGGGATCCCGTGCACAACCTCCTCATTCACACTGATACACGCTGCTCCGGGAAAACCCTGGTATCCCAGAAAAGTGGGCGTTGCACTATGAGAACGAAGACAATCAACACAAATCTGCTCCAACTGTTTCAAGCTGACTCCGGGTCGAACCGCAGCTTCAGCCGCGGCCAGAGCTTTGACCAGAATCCGGCCGGCTGCCCGGATTCCCTCGGTCTCGCGCTCGGACTTGATATGAACCGCCAATCCAGAACCTCGCTACTCCTGTTCGGCACCAACAAGCCGCTTCAGTTCCTCATACACCCGGTCCCGGCCGAGTTCGCCGGCAATCCGCTCCAGCTTCCAGTGGTCCTCATAATACGCGATGAGCGGCTCGGTCTGCTCCTGGTAAACCTTGAGCCGGTCCCGGATGGTCTGCTCCTTATCATCGTCCCGCTGAAACAGCTCGCCCTTGCACTCATCGCAAATCCCTTCCTGCCTGGGCGGGCTGAACCTGAGATTATAGATTTTCCTGCACTTCCGGCACTGGCGTCTTGCAGTCAAACGCTCAACCACCTCATCTTCTGCAAGGTCAATCAGCACCGCCATATCAACCTTGAGCCCATGCCCGGAAAACACCTGGTCCATGCCCTCGGCCTGGGGAATCGTTCGCGGAAAACCGTCGAACACAATCGGCTTGCCCGCATGTTCGGCCAGGAACGCATTCACCACCTCGAGCACAACCGGGTCCGGCACCAGTCGGCCTGAAACCACGTACTCCTCTATCTCAAACCCGACCGAAGTCTTCCGCTTGATATGGTCCCGGAACACATCCCCGGTCGAATAGTGCACAAACCCAAGCCTGTCCTGCATCAACTCGGCCTGGGTTCCTTTGCCGCTTCCGGGCGGACCTAACAAGACTATATTCATAGCACTCATACTATTCCTAAGCTCATCGCAGTCTATTGACTTTTCCACAAGAGTCAAGCCGCAAGCCCAAAAACCGATATAGGACTTGGCCACGAAAGCACGAAATCCGCGAAAGACGAACCGACCCACCCAGAACTGGTAAGGGTGACACCCTGCGCAGCGCAAGGGTGTCACCCTATTTCTTCCAGGCCGCACGGTTGCTGCTTCTCCGTTTCGTGTTCTTCGTGTCTTCGTGGCTAATCTTCTTCTTGGCGGTCTTGGCGTCCTTGGCGGTTCTCCTTTCTGCATTTCGACTTCGCCTGCCTTCTGCACTCTGCATTCTGCAATCTGACTTCTGACTTCTTTCCTTCGTACCCTTTGTGTCTTGGTGTTTAGATTCTGCCTTTTGCCTTTTGCAATTTGCACTTTGCCTTTTGACTTGTGCCTATCTTCGTGTCCTTTGTGCCTTAGTGTTTAATCTTCTTCTTGGTGGTCTCAGTAGTTTTCCCCGGGTTCATCTCGATAGATGTGCCCCGCCGGGCCGAAGGAACGGGCAGCAGAGGTCAGATGGGGTGGAGATAAGTAATGTATCCCCAGAACCCCCAGCCCTCTTGTGAACCTCTGGCCATAGTCTTGTATGTCCGGTCCAACGCAGTGACCAGTTGCTGGATTCCACATTTGTAATCAAGGTTGAAGTTGGTAACGTCACCCAGCCGTCCGCTCCATACGGTAAGCCACTCGGCACCGGAAAAAGCACTATGCCATTGTCCAGGGGCCTCCGCAGCCGGGTCGGCTGCGGGGTGGGCAGCGGAGTTAGCAGCGGACACGGCTGCTCCGGGGCTGCTGAGAGGTCGCTGGGGAGGTGGCTGTCAATTCCAGTTTGGATTTCAGCTTCAGGTTCAGCATGACGCAGAGTCTGAACCGGAGTTTCAGAAATAGCGTCGTTTGCACAGCAAAATCGTCAATGAACGAAAGCACGTTCGACAGCTTTGAAGAGAAAAGCAAAGACAGAATCAAAGACAGCAGAAAAGATAGCAACCTTTTCAGTTCAAAGCACACAATCAAGCTCAGTTCCAAGCTCAGTTCCGAGCTCAGTTCGAACCAGAGAATGAACGAGGACTTGTCTTACACCACGAAACAGAGCATGAAATTCCGCAACATCGCCTGACACACTGCTCAACACATCCGAGAACACATCCCTGAACACATCTTGAAAACCATCTGCCGATATTGACACCAATCCTCTACTCCTCTATCATCCAGACGATGATACGGTATGAACGGACAGCCGCTGACCTCACCCACAAGCGGGCGAAGAACCAGGTGACGAGATGAAAGTATATGCAGATACTTCAGTATTCGGCGGTTATTTCGATGAAGGGTTTGCAACATGGTCGAAAAGGCTCTTTGTGGAGTTCGAGACTGGAGCAAATACCGCTGTGATATCAGATATTACTTTGCAGGAACTGGAAAATGCGCCAATTCAGGTTAGAAGGTTGTCGAGAAAATCCCTGAGGGAAATAGGGATTATGTCCTACTGGAAGAAGAGGCGAAGCGATTAGCCATTTCCTATATTGAAGAAGGAGTAGTAAACGAGAGGTATCTGATGGATGCTCAGCACATCGCAATCGCCACAGTAGAAAGGGTTGATGTTCTTGTAAGCTGGAACTTCAAGCATATTGTGAACCTGAGCAGAATTCGTCTCTACAACGGGGTGAATCTCAAGAAAGGCTACCCGCTGTTGGAGATAAGAAGTCCCAAGGAGGTGCTTCATGAAGAAGCTTGATGCCGTGAAGATGATGCGGGACATAAGAGACAAACTAGTGGAAAGGTATCTGGAAGACCCGGAGTTAGAAACAAAAGAACTTGAAGAAATCAGAAGGAAGTACGGTCTGGTTGAGGCAAAAGAAAGACTCAATCACACTTCCGATAGAAGCAGCGGATAATAAGGGAAATCAAGAACTGCCCAATTGGCCTGAAAATCGGCCACTTGGCCGGCTTCACAGCCGACCCTCCAGCAGGCAAATCAGTTGGGTTTTTGCTCAAACCTCCTGCCAGCCTGACAGATGGTCGTTTGCCCGGCCCGGCTCAATCAGCTCGAATCCTTGCGCAAACCCCTTCTTGATTCTGTCTCTTCAGAAGCTTTGGAACAAACCTTAGCTTCGCCCTCTGTTCAGCTCTTTCTCCGCCGATATTGACACCAATCATCCGTTCCCCTATCATCCAGGAAATGACGAAGCAAGAAACAACGGCCTGCCCTGTCTCCAGGCTGTCAGCCGTAAGCCGCAAGCATTTGGCCGTAAGAAACAGACGAAGTTGGATGGGTAGGGCTTCACCGGAATCAGAAATGCGTAAAGAGGAGTGCCTCGGGTCTGCTCCTTAGGAGGTAAGCATGTTTAGTGCAATTCGTTTTGCTAGATTACGAAGTCTGTATGACACAAAGACGCTCAAGCTCAGCAAGCTGAATATCCTGTTGGGGGCCAACAACACAGGCAAGTCCTCTCTCCTCCACGGTCTGCTGATGCTCAAACAGACGCTCCTCGACAAGGACAGATCACAAAAGCTCGTGACGTCCGGCCCTCACGTGGAGCTGGGGAGCTTCCTGGACCTCGTGCATGACCACAGTCCTGAGAATACCATCACTTCGCGGTTCGTGTTCACTGACCCGTTGGTCCCTGAACTACCTAAAGGCTTTAAGTTTGAGTTGCTCGACAAACACTTCCGAGCTGTCGTAGGCTGCGATGTATCGCATTCCTACGACCGCGCGCGAAACGTCGTCAAAGTGTCAGACGTATCGCTGCTGAACAAACACGGGACGGCTGTGGTGGGCGTCGCGCTGGCCGGTCGGCAGCTGCGACCGACCGGTGAGGTTCCTCAATTCGCCCGCCATCTTTCGGTTAACCTCCTTCACTTCCTACCGACCTTCTTGCCCACGGGTAGCAAGCCGAAGGACGATGCGACCATTCCGAAGGTCATGTCTTACGTGGTAAGTTCTCAGTTGGTAGCCAATCTGATAGCCAACCGTTTCGAAAGTCTCAAATATGTCGCGCCGGTCCGCGAACGAATACCGTCCTATGGCGTTCTGGGTACAATGCCTTCCTCCGAGTACTCGCCGTCGGGACAGAATCTCCTGCGAGTTCTGTCCTCCAGAACCAGGAGCTCAGCTCGTAGCGGCAGAACCTTGCTGGGTGAACTCGCCTATTGGCTAGAGAAGAGATTCAAGCTAGTCCAAAAGGTGCGACTGGTCGACATCGACAAGAAACGAGACATCAAGGCTCTCCTTGGACGTGTATCCCGTAGAGGCCCGGATGTGAACTTCTTCGCGATGGGCTACGGGATTTCACAACTCGTCCCGGTGATAGTCTGGACCACTCTCACGCCCAAAGATGGCTGCCTTCTTGTGGAACAACCTGAGCTTCACTTACACCCGAAGGCACAGGCCGATCTGGCCGACCTGTTCGTGGAACGCGCTCAACGTGGCTTTGGGCAGTTCATTGTCGAAACCCACAGTGAACACTTCCTTCTCAGGATACGCCGCCGGGTAGCTGAAGGGAAAATCGACCCGTCGCTAGTGGCTGTGTTCTTTTTCAAGAATGCGAACGGGAGAACTACGATCACGCATGCTGAGATAGAACAGAACGGCCAAGTAACGAAGTGGCCGAAGGGCCTCTTCGAGGAGGGCTAC
>JAUWNN010000232.1 GCA_030612625.1 Caldifarciminota bacterium | reverse complement strand
GCGAGCACGAAGCAGCAATAGCGATAGCCCGGGGTTCATTCCGATTCAAGGCAGCCCTGAAAAGCGACTGTGCGCCTTTACACCGGTTGATTCTTAAGCTGCTTCAGGTAGGTGGGGTCAGGATGATGCGCGACCCGACCCGAGGCGGGCTGGCAACAACCTTGAATGAGATTGCCGGGGCAACCGGACTCGGGTTCATTATCGAAGAAGAACTCCTGCGAATATCTCCAGGGGTCAGGGGAATCAGTGAGCTTCTGGGGCTTGACCCGCTGTATATGGCGAACGAAGGCAAGGTGGTGATTGTTGTTTGTGCCGGGCAGGCGGATGCGTTGGTGAAGGCGATGCGCAAAGACCCGCAGGGAAGACGCGGCTGCAGAATCGGCCAAGTAGTGAAAGAGCCGAAAGGCGTGTGGGTGCGGACAAGGATTGGTTCTTTGCGTCCCTTGATAATGCTTGAGGGCGAGCAGCTTCCCAGGATTTGCTAGGAGATGGAAGAGAAGAACTTGCGTTCTGATGAGCCGCGCCAGGCTGCTGAGGAGCAAACGAACCTGGCTGAGGTGCAGCGCTATATGGATGTGACCGGAGCGCACCTCAACCGGATTAAGGGTCGGATACGCGAGCCGGTGCTTGGAAATCTGAAGCGGCTCAAGGAGGTTTTCAAGTCAGCCGGGCTGGTGGCCAGTTTCGCCAAAGCAGACCAGGGTCATGAGATTGTGTACGGGGAATCCCGGACACTCAAGCCTCCAAAGCGCTGGGTTAACCTGGTGCTGTTCCTTGCCACGATACTGACTACTCTGTTTGTCGGCTCGTTTCAGATGGGTCACAACCCGATAGAGAATCCGTTTGCGCTGTTGTACGGCTTCCCGTTTTCCCTGAGCATAATCCTGATTCTGGGCAGCCATGAGCTGGGCCACTACTTTGCTGCGCGGCGGCTCGGGGTTGACGTCACATTACCCTATTTTCTGCCGGTGCCCCATCCGATGACCGGCACGATGGGCGCGTTTATTAAAATCAGGTCTCCGGTTCCGAGCAAGGGCGCGCTCGTCAAGGTGGGAGTGGCAGGCCCGCTGGTTGGATTCCTGGTCGCTCTGCCGGTCACTATCATCGGGCTTTCATTATCCAGGGTTGTGACCGCGGATGCGGCAGCCCGGGGAATCCAGCTTGGTTCGCCACTGGTATTCTGGTTGCTTTCCCGGTTGGTGGTTGGTGAAACCCCGGCTGGAGCCGACTTGATGCTTCACCCGGTTGCTTTTGCCGGGTGGCTGGGATGCTTCGTCACCGCACTGAATCTTCTGCCTGTGGGCCAGCTTGACGGCGGGCATATTGTCTACGCGGTTGCCGGCCGGTTTCGGAAAGTCCTGAACTGGGTGGTCATTGGCATTCTGGTGCTTATGGGATTCTTCTGGTTGGGCTGGCCATTCTGGGCCATTCTCATCTCGGTTTTCGGGCTGCGCCATCCCCGGCCGCTGGATGACATAACGCCCCTGAGCCGGACCGAAAAGATACTGGCGGCCGCAGGGCTTGTCATTTTGATACTGACCTTCACACCAATGCCTTTTGGAGCTATTCGTGTCTAGCCAAGCGTCGTGCCTAAGGCGTGATGCATAATGCGTATCCAAGAGTGACCGATTTTACCAAGGCGCGAAAACGGATGGTCGAAGAGCAGATTCTGATGCGGGGTGTGAAGAACCAGCGGGTGCTTGGAGCGATGATGAAAGTGGAGCGGCACCTTTTTGTGTCTGAAGGACTGAGGCATCAGGCTTATGATGACTATCCTTTGCCGGTCGGGTCAGGCCAGACCATTTCTCAGCCCTACATGGTGGCCGCAATGACCGAGGCGCTGCGGGTTGAACCTGAGCACAGAGTGCTGGAAATCGGCACCGGGTCCGGGTATCAGGCTGCAGTACTGGCTGAGCTTGCGAACACGGTGTACACGGTCGAGTTCATCGCTGAGCTTTCGCTTGGAGCCAGGCGAGTTATGCAGAGGCTCGGGTATCGGAATGTCCGGTTCCGAATCGGAGACGGTCACGAAGGCTGGCCTGAGTTTGTACCCTATGACCGGATCATGGTGACTGCAGGGGCCGAGACCATGCCTTTCGGTCTGGTTGACCAACTGGCTGACAGGGGCCGGATTGTGGTGCCGATTGGCAGGGGTTCCCAGATGCTGACGCTCGGGGTGAAGCACGGGAAGCGGCTGGTGCAGCGGTCTTTGATGGGATGCGTGTTTGTGCCGTTCGTGCGCGGTGAGAGGAACGGCCGGCCGTAGCATGTTGACTCTTGCAGGTTTTGCCCTATGATTGACGCAAGCAGAGGGACCAAGGGGTCAAGGATTCAAGGAGAGAAGTGAACCACGAATCACTCGCTCTGCGTTCTCGCAGGTGCCATCCGATGGCTCAACCCTTGTTCTGCGTTCTCGCAGGTGCCATCCGATGGCTCAACCCTCGGACCCTTGAACCCTTCCTTCGTACGGGGCGTAGCGCAGTTGGTTTAGCGCGCTTGGTTCGGGACCAAGAGGTCGCTGGTTCGAATCCAGTCGCCCCGACTCTTTTCGGCTGAGGAAACAGTGGCATATCCTGACGAGACGCAGATACCCGAGTTGATAACTGAGGAGCAGATAAGGCAGAAGGTCGGGGAGCTTGCCCGCCGGATTTCTGAGGACTATGCGGGCAGAGAGTTGCTAGTGGTCGGGATTCTCAAAGGTTCCTGGATATTCCTTGCCGACCTGGTACGGCAAATGACTGTGCCGGTCGTCATCGACTTCATGACCGTTTCCAGCTATGGCAAGAGCACCAGGACTTCGGGCGTGGTCAAGATAGTCATGGACCTCAAGTGTCCCCTGGAAGAGCGTGACGTGCTGCTTGTTGAAGATATTCTGGATAGTGGCCTGACCATGAAATACATCATCAAGAACCTGAAGCTGAGAGGACCGAAAAGTCTGAAGGTCTGCGTGCTCATGGACAAGCCGGCCCGGCGCAGGGTTGACATCAAGGCTGACTATGTGGGTTTTGAAGTGCCGGATAAATTCGTGGTCGGGTACGGGGCCGACTATGATGAACGATTCCGCAATCTGCCGTATGTCGGGTATATCGAACAAAAGGATGAAGGCGGAAGGATGAAGGATGAAATGAACCGCCAAGACCGCCAGGGAATAAACCACAGATAAACACGGATGAACACAGAGGGCAGAAGGTAAGAGTCAAATTGCAGATTGCAAAGTGCAAAAGGCAAAACCGCAGAACCTCTCGTCATTCTGCTCTGCCAGAGGCAGGTGCCGTCGGACGGCTCACGGAGCGAAGAATCTCAACCGCCAAGCTCGCCAAGAGAAAAGCAGACCACAAAGACATGAAGGGCACGGAGGATGAAGAATGAAACAGAAAAAGGATAGGGAAGTCGCCCGGTTGCAGTCGCTGACTGCGGTAGCGCGTGGTGATGAGCCGGCAGACTTGTTGTTGCGGAACGGTCAGGTGGTGGATGTATTCACCGGCGAAGTGAGGCGGGCGAATGTGGTGGTTAAGGACGGTCTTATCGCCGGCGTGGGCACAGACTATGAGAAAGCGCTCAAAGTAATAGACATCTCCGGTCAGTTCCTGGCACCCGGATTCATTGACGGCCACATTCATATTGAGAGTTCGCTCCTGCCAATGCATGAGTTTGTCAGACTGGCTCTGGTTCACGGCACGACCGCGGTGGTGGCAGACCCGCACGAGATTGCCAATGTCCTGGGGATAAAGGGTGTCCGGTATATGCTCAAGGCGAGCAAAGGGCTGCCCCTTGATGTGTTTCTGATGGCACCTTCGTGCGTGCCGTCAACCAACATGGAGACCGCGGGTGCCAAATTGACTGCGACCGACATCGCCCGGCTATTGAAGCTTGACCGGGTTCTTGGACTGGCTGAGATGATGAACTTCCCCGGGGTGATTTTCGGTGATGAAACGGTGCTGGGCAAGATTCTGACAGCGAGGCAGGCCGGCAGGATGATAGATGGTCATGCACCCGCGGTTGTTGGTCGGTGGCTTCAGGCTTATGCCGGGGCCGGGATTGGTTCGGACCACGAATGCGTGGGCAGGGATGAGGCCCGGGAAAAACTGCGGGCCGGTATGAGATTGATGGTGCGGGAGGGCTCGGCTGCCAGGAACCTTACAGGGCTCTTGCCGGTGGTGAATGACTTCAACCTCAGGCGGTGCTGCTTTGTGACTGATGACAAGCATCCGGAGGAACTGCTGCGCGACGGGCACATGGATGCGATTCTGCGCAAGGCTGTTGCGCACGGTATGAATCCGGTTGCGGCAATCCAGATGGTGACTCTGAACCCGGCCGAGTATTTCGGACTCAAGAATCGCGGAGCTGTCGCACCAGGATGGCGGGCTGACCTGGTTGTGTTAAGGGACCTGCAGCATTTCCGGGTGGTGTGGGTGTTGAAAGCCGGAAACGCGGTTGTCAGAGAAGGCAAGGTCCTGGTCAGATTGCCCGTGGTCCGGGATAAGAGTGTTGCCGGTACTGTAAAGCCGGGGAAGTTGACCCTGAGTCGGTTTGCTATCAAGGCTCGAGGCGACTTGTGCCGGGTCATCCGGCTGGTTCCAGACCAGATTGTGACCGAGCAGCGTCTCATGCGGCCGACTATTGTGCGTGGCTATGTCAAAGCCGCCCCGGCACGGGACCTGCTCA
>JAUWNN010000200.1 GCA_030612625.1 Caldifarciminota bacterium | reverse complement strand
AGTCCGGAGTTGGGGATTGGGATTTGAGCATTTGGTATTTCATACTGTAATGCCTATCGTCATTAGCGCGGTATTGCTGGTTCTGGCGATACTGGTCTATGTGCGTCATCTTCGCACCGCATGGTGGCTCCTGGTTTTACGCCTGATAGTGGTGCTGCTGCTGGCCGGAGTTCTGGTGGATGCGGTAATAAGCCATGAATGGTCGGTGCGGCCTAGGCGGGTGGTGATGCTGGTTGACCGGTCACAGAGTATGGAAGTGGTCGGGGCCGATACCATGGCGCAGACTGCGGTAGAGGGGTTTCCTCTGCCCGAGGGAATCAGGCGGGAATGCTGGGTTTTCGGGGACAGCATGGAAAGGGTTCAAGGGGTCAAGGGTTCAAGGGGTCAAGGGGATACACGAACCAGGGTCGGTAAGGCGTTGAGGATTGCTGTGAGAACCGAACCGGGCGCAATAGTGATTTTCAGCGACGGCCAGGACAACGGGGAACTGGACCCGGTTGATATAGTGCGTGAAGCTGGAATACCGGTCTACACTGTTGGGTGCGGGCCGGTCGGATTTCGGAACCTGGAGGTTACGGGCATTACGGCTCCGGCTGTGGTCTATGCCGGTGATACTGTCGGGGTGTACGGCCGGCTGCGGTATTGTGGTATGCAGGGTGAAGAGATTAAAGCCAGGATGAACCGAGGTTTCAAGAAAGTGGTACTCAGGGATGAGAAGGCTGAATCGGAGCGGAGCCGAGACCGCTATTCGATAGCGGAACAGGAGCTCTTTTTCAGAGTTCTGTTCAGGAACCCGGGCAGGCAACTGGTGCGGTTTTCGGTTGACAGTCTGCCAGGGGAGAGTGACTATTCTGACAACCAGCACGAGATTGTGGTTGATGTTCGTCCGACCCGGATAAGAGTGGCTTATGTCACGAACCGCCCAGGTCCTGGTGTCAGATTCATGACCCGGGCGCTTGCTCAGGAACCACGGATTGAACTGAAGAAAGCCATGGCGCTTGTCCCTGGGGCGCGGCTCAGGACCGGAGAAGCCGGACCAACCGATGTCTTTGTGCTGGACGGAGTGAGCACAACCGGGACTGATGCTCAGGTATGGGAGAATATCGTCCAGCAGGTGCGGGATGGTGCAGGCATTCTGATTCTTGCCGGGCCTGATTTCCGACCCGGTAAGATACTTCAAGAACTGCTGCCTGGCAAAGGAGAAGTCAGGTCCAGGTCAGGCAGTTTCCCTCCCAGGCCGACCAGTGCAGCGCGGCTTCTGTCCTGGCTTGCCGAAATTGACTATGATGAGGTGCGGCCTTTCACAGATGTCCATGAGAGCGTAGGGGCGAAAGGCGGTGCGTCCCTGCAGGTCTGGCTTACGGCTGGAGACCCGGCCGTTCCAGTGGTTGTGGCTTACCGGGTCGGCAAGGGCAAAGCGGTTTATGTTGCTGGCCATCCAATCTGGCGCTGGGGGTTCGGTCCGGATATCGCGGCCGGCAAGCCGAGTCCGCTTGAGACCTTCCTTAATGGAACGGTTCGCTATCTGGCTGAGAAGGATGCTGACAATTTCCGGCTTGAGCCGGACAAAGCCGCGTTTCTTCTCGGAGAGCCGGTTCGGCTGAAGATGAGGGCCAGAGCACCTGATGGCAAAGCCTGGACCGGGCTGGACGTGGCTGTTGTGGTTGATTCTGCTGAGTCACAGGTCCCGATGAGAGAAAAGGGAGGCGGGGTTTATGAAGTGGACTTGCCCGTGCTCGGGCCTGGTACACACTACGCGACCGCATCTGTGAGTATCGGCGACTCGGTTCTGGGCAAGACCAGGACGAGCTTTGTGGTCTCGGAGCGGGAAATAGAGCTGGCCGAGACCGGACTTAACCGGGAACTGATGGCGTCAATAGCCGAGGCAAGCGGCGGCATGTTTTTCAGATGGGACAGCCTGCCGGGCCAGGGGTTTGAGCCGGCTCTGGCGACAATCAAGCGCGGGTTCCATTTTGAGCCGCGTCGAACGCCGTGGGTCTATGTGCTCCTGGCGCTTGTTGCCGGAGCCGAGTGGTTTCTGCGCAGACGCAGAGGCTTGATGTGAAAAACGGCATATTGCTTCTGGCCGGACTCGCTCTGACCTTGTTAGGTGCCGGGAAGGTCCAGCCCGAGGTTCCAGAGCCTGTCGGTTGTATCGGATTTGCGGATGAGGCTGTCGAGGAACGACATCTAAACACTGGCGAGCGCCTTGGTCAGAGTCTGGAACGGTACGGATTGTCCCCTGAACTTGTGGTAGTCATTATTGCGATGCTGCCGATAGTTGAGCTGCGGGGTGCGGTGCCGGTTGGCATCAATCTGTTCGGAATGGCCTGGTGGAAAGCGGTGCCGCTTTCAGTCGCAGGCAACATGATTCCGATATTCCTGATACTGCTCCTGCTCAACCGGCTTGTGGTCTGGCTGAGACATATCCCCTTTTTCAGGCGTTTCTTTGAATGGCTGTTTCGCCGCACACGGAAGAAGAGCGGCCTGATTGAGAAATACGAGTTCTGGGGCCTGGTTCTGTTTGTGTCCATTCCATTGCCGGTGACCGGGGCCTGGACCGGCAGCGTGGCCGCGGTCATAATGGGAATTCCTTACTGGCGTTCGATGCTTGCGATATTCATCGGGGTCCTGATTGCCGGCGGCGTGGTGACAGCGCTTTCGTTTCTGGGAATCTGGGGTGCGGTAATCGCGGGCGTTGCTCTTGCCGGCCTGGCTGCAAATGCGATAGTCTCAGGTTTGCGGCGGAGGAAAGGCAAGGACTCAACCGGCTGATAAAGGGGTTCAGGGGGTCAGGAGTCTCATCCTGGCACTGCGTCCTCGCAGGTGCCGTCGGACGGCACAACCCTGGAACCCTAGAACCCTGGAATCCTGGAACCCTTCTTTTCTATTTCAGCTTCGGGCTACTGCCAGGTGGCAGGAAGGCTTGAGTCCGGTGCAGAGGTCAGGCCGGTAGTTTTTCACAAGTCGGGTCAGGGCCTTTTTGGTGTCGGCCGGACCGGACCCGTTGTTGATGGTGCTTTCCAGTCCCTTCAGGTTGGCAAGCAAGTCCGGATAGCAGTAGGAGCGAGATATCCGGGCCTGGCGGATGCGGTCGTTTTCAGTGGCTTTTGTGCCTTCCTCAGCGGTCAGCAGTTCCTCGAAAAGCTTCTCGCCCGGTCGCTTTCTGTCGACCAGCACCGGGATGTCAACATTGGGAATGAGTCCTGCCAGTTCGACCATTCGGCGGGCAAGGTCCCAGATTCTTACCGGCTTGCCCATGTCGAGCACGAATACTTCGCCGCCTTTGCCCAGGGAAGCGGCTTGAAGCACCAGGAGCACCGCTTCGCTTGTGAGCATGAAATACCGCTTCATGTCCCGGTGGGTAACGGTAATCGGTTTCCGCTTGGCAATCGCTTCGCGGAAGATGGTCGACACGCTGCCGCGGCTGTCAAGCACATTGCCGAACCGGACCGCGGTCACCCGCATGTCGCAAAGCCCGTTCATTGAGATAGCGACCATTTCGCCCAGTCGTTTGCTCGCACCCATCAGGCTTGTCGGATTGACCGCTTTGTCCGTGGAGATGTAGACCAGGGATTCGGTGCCGGCCCGGACCGCGGCCGCGGCCAGCAGGTGGGTTCCAAGAACGTTGACCCGGATTGCATCGGCCGGGTGGAACTCCAGAATCGGAACGTGCTTGTACGCGGCCGCGTGGAACACGATTTCAGGCTGAAAGGCTCTGAAAACCTTGTCCAGGTCCTGGGTCCGGGTAATGTCACCGAGAAACGGCACCAGTTCGAGCCCGGGATGGGCCTGTCTGATTTCCCGGTCAATGTAGAAGAGATTGGAATCGTCCCGCTCAAAGAGCACAAGAAGGGCCGGGTCGAATTTCGCCAGTTGCCGGCACAGCTCACTGCCGATTGACCCGCCCGCACCGGTTACCATCACACGCTTATGGCTGAATACCCGGCTCATTTCAGTTACATCAATCGAAACTGGAGGCAGGCCGGTCAGTTCGTGGATGCAGAGCTTTTCCAAGGCACCGAGGTCAGACCGGTCCTCAAGCACGTCGACAAGCGAGGGCATGGTTTTGACCTCAACAGTCCCGATTCGATGGAGCCGGGCATAGAAGTCGCCGAGGCCGAACCCGGGGTCGTTTTCAAGCATGACAATTACCGTTTTGATTCGGTACTTCTCAATAATCGCCTCGATGTCACCGGTCGTGCCCAGGACCTGGATGCCCTGCTCATAGTTGCCCGTTTTGTTCGGGTCCGGGTCGATGATACCCGCGATATTGTAGTCGAAGTTCTTGACACGGCGGAGCACGTTCGGCAGGAAATAGGCGTGCTTGGAAGACATTACAACCAGAGTTCGTTTGCCCTGGGTTTTGCCGTACAGAGGTTCGACCAGAAGCCGCTTGCTGCCCCGGAAAGTGGCCAGGGCCAGGAACAGCATTGTGCCCCAGATTATCGGGTTGGGCGGGGAGAATCGGGCAAGGAGATGGGTCTGGGTCAGCAGGACCAGGGTCAGGGTAACGAGAACTGTTGCTCCGAAAAGCCGGCGCAGGTCAGCGAGCGAGAATGTTACCCAGGCGAGCCGGTAGTTACCGAATGCCAGACTTGCCAGGATAACAAGAGTGCCGGCTATGCTGCCCAGAGCCAGAGTCTGGGACAGAGAGCAAGGGCCGGACAGCCGGCTGATTGCAATGGTCGCTGCAATCGCCACTACGCCGTCGCCGACAAGGAAAAAGGCGTCCCGGCGCCGGCCGGTCAACCTGAGGAACCGGCCGGCCCGTCGCTGCGCTCCTGCAAATCCCTGCCTGATTGATTCCAGGACCGAAGGTATCGGCCTGAGTCCTGGAATCGGAATGGTGGTGTTGGATGCCCTGGTTGAGTTCATCCTACCCCGAACGGCCGGGCATGGCTATAGCCCATCCCGGAAACTGCACACCTTTTCTGATATTCCCTTTCCTCCTGCAAATATGGAATTGTCAGTTCTGATATTGCAATGGTTGTGCCGGTCACAAAACCCGGGCCGGTTCGTGTAACCGTTCGAGACTACAACAGGTTGGAGCAAGAAGCGGTGCGCAACCCGAATGCGACCAGGGAAAGCGGCAGGCCGGCATCCTGGCTAAGTCCCTCAAATATCAATGGGCTATCAGTGCGACTTCCGGCAGAACCGGAGCCGGGTCGGGTTTGCTTTGTCCTTTTCCCGGAGTTTCTTGAGCAGTGGCGTAACACCGTGGATTTGCGGGAAGTTAGAAGACATTCCCGGAAACCGTTTCATCTGGACCCGGCCATGGTCCGGTCGGTCTGAAACCAGGGCCGGGAACCCAAGAACCGGAATAGAGCCACGAAGACAGGAAACGGCTGAACCGCAGATTACGCAGATTGTACAGATAGAGTCCGGAAAGGAATCTGCGTTCATCGGTATTCATCTGCGGTTACTTCTCTTTCGTGGATTTCGTGCTTTCGTGGCCAATCCTATACCGGTTTTCGGGAGGAATGCGGCGGACCAGAGGGTGAGGGACAGAGCCGGGCAAAGGGCGAGGGGAAGACCGTGGGGGAGACCTGGGCAGAGAGCGACGCAGAGTCCGTGGCACAGTACGAGCCAGAGACCGAAGCAGAGATAAAAGCAAAGTCCGAAGCATAGTCCGGGCCAGAGACCAAAGCAGACGCCCGGCGCCAGCCCGA
>JAUWNN010000137.1 GCA_030612625.1 Caldifarciminota bacterium | reverse complement strand
GCACTGACAGCAGAGGCTTCGGGCCGATTCATTCGCCGAGCGAGGAGAGTATCTTTTCGACAGCGTAGAACTTGGAGTTGATTTCGGGCAGCTTGTACGGGACATCCTCGTCCTTTTCGATGTCTTTGATTCTGGCTATTTGGGCTTCGGTTTCCTTGAGCAGTTGCTCGGCTTTATCCAGGTCATCAGACGCATCCGGGTGGGTGGCACGGGCTTTCTCGAGCCTGGCCCCGAGCCTTTCCAGGGTGCCTGTGACTGAAGCTGTCATCTCGTCTTTCATGCTTCTTTCCGGCTGAGTGGGCTGGGGCTCGGTTGTGTGCTCTTTGGGTCCGGGACAGCCGGAAAACGCCAGCAGTGTGAAGACCATGCAGACCGCAATCAGATATTTCATACGATATACTCCTTATAGACTACTCTTTTATAGACACTTTGGCTGGCAAAGTCAAGACCCGGCATCTTTGGTCACCGGTCCGGCACTGTTTCAAGACACCGGCTCTCAGCAGCCGGCCGGGCGATATTCGCTTGACCAGAGGCTTTGTCCGGGCATAGTTGCAGATGAGCTTGCGAGACACAACGGGAGGTGAGAAGGTGGTTCGAAATGCGAAGGAGCAGCATTCTATCAGGGATGCCGAAATAGGTCAGCCTTTGAAGAGAGGAGGAAGAGTATGCCGCAAATAAAGATAGGACTGAAGCCAAAAGGGTTCTACCTGGGAAGCCAGGCGGTCTTGAAGCTGGACCGCCAGTGGGATAGGAAAACGCTTGGCGAGAAGGCCGGAATGAAAGGTGTATATATCATCTTTACGAATCCAGGGCATGTCATCTATGTAGGGAAGACCAGTGGCAACACGATGAGCTTCAGAGCCCGGCTCTTCAGGCACGCGACCAAAGCGGCTTCATCAAACAGTAGAGTTTACAGGGAGTTGAAGAAGATAACACGCAAAGGAGATGGTCCCATTCGGGTGGCAATGATAGACGAGGAAAGCATCGGGAAGCACTTCCCTGCGACAGGTGTCAGGCTTTCTGAAGAAGTGACGACCGGACTCCTGGAGTTGGCCTTGATTCAGTACCTGGAGCCTGAACGCCAGCAGAAGCAATGGCAGCTAAGCTGATATGGAGAGCTTGAATGGCTGAAAAGATGATTGCTTATTGCGGGCTGGTTTGCACTGAGTGTCCCGCGTATGTCGGAACCCAGACCGGTGATGAGGAACTTCTGGAAAAGACCGCTGAGAGATGGTCAACACCCGAGCACAAGATAAGACCCGATGACATTCTGTGCGATGGGTGCCGGGCGGTCGGCAAGAGACTGACCGGTTTCTGTTCCTGCTGCAAGGTCAGGAGCTGCGGGATGGAGAAAGGGCTGGAGAACTGCGCCTGTTGTGACGAATACCCGTGTAAAACTCTGGAAGAGCTCTGGGGATTCATAAAGGCCCGTGAGGAAGCCAAAGCGGTGCTGGACGAAATCAGGGCGAAGGAGCAGGGCAGAAGATAGGACAGGCGTCAGGGTGTCACCCTGACGGGGTGACACCCTGTATGGGGCTCGGCGGCTGACAACTGCCCGCACTTCAGGGCCGGTTCTTCCTAAGCTTGTTTGAGGCCGCAGATTGCGCTAGACTGTGAGTTATGACAATGAAGAGTAGTGTGAGCATGAAGGGCTGGGCAGCAGTTCTGCTCGGATTCGTTCTCGCGGGAGTCTGCCTGGCCGGTGAGACCGGGAAGATTAGCGGCCGGGTGATGGACCGGAGGAGCGGTGAGGCGCTGCCCCAGGCGAGTGTGATGATTGTCGGCACAGAGTTGGGCGCGGCCACAGACCGGAACGGCTATTATGCAGTCCTGAATATGCCGATTGGTGAGTATTCGGTTGAGACTTCGATGGTGGGATTTCAGACGATGTCGGTGACCGGTGTTCGGGTTCAGGCTGACCAGACGGCCCGGGTTGATTTCCGGCTTGAAGCGACCGCGATTGCAATGCCCAAAGTTGTTGTCACGGCCGAGAAGCCGATGGTTTCCAAGGAGATGGTGGCGGCCCGGTATACGGTTCGGGCTGAAGAGATGATTCACCTGCCGGCAGACCGGTTGTCCGAACTGGTGTTTTTCTCGGCCGGTGTGGTGAAGACCGAGAGCACGTTTCATGTTCGGGGTGGCCGGGCTAATGAGGTTGACTATCTGATTGACGGGGTGAGCGTGGTTGACCCGTTGACCGGCGAGTTCGGAATCGAGCTCTCCCGGGGCGTGGCCGATGAGGTGATTTTCATGCCGGGTGGTTTTTCGGCTGAATACGGCCGGGCGATGTCCGGGGTGATCAACCTGATAACCGTGAACCCGAGACAGAGTTTCGGCGCGGGGTATCGAATGAAGTCAGAAGAGCCGATGCCGCTCTATTATGATTTCGGATATACGGACCAGGGATTGCAGGTGCATGTGCCGGTGGCCCGCAATTTCAGGACTGTGTTCAATGTCGGGCTTACGACACCCGATGACTGGGACCCGCGGCTTTTCACGCTGCCGCACAAAGCAAGGCAGGACTATTCGCTTTATGGCAAGGGATTCTATGAGGTCGGGGGCAAGCTGAAAATCGGGCTGTCCGGTGCGGCTTCCCGTACCCAGTTCGACCGGTACAAGTCAGCATGGAAGCTCAGGCTTGATGACTACCGTTCTGACCTGCGCGCCGGCAATCTGGGGGTCGGCAAAATCACTTATATGCCCAATTCCCGTTCTTATTACCGGTTGACCGTGTCGCGTTTCCACACGGGAAAGACCGGTGGGATAAGAAAGCCGGGCCCGATTCAGTTCTGGCAGGATTTCCAGTTCCGGGATACAAGCGAGTATGTTGACCCGGGAATGGACAATAACAACCCCTGGGGATGTCCGTATGAGAAGTACTGGTCTTTTTATACTTATGGAACGTACGACGATTTCCGGCGGACCCGGACCAGGGTGTGGACAGGGAAACTTGCAGCCAACAATCAGGTGACAAGCACGCATCAGGTCTCGGCCGGGGCGACCGGTGACCTGTACTCTGTGACGAGCGAGCGGGTCCGGTGGCCGGCCTGGCGACCGGTTGTGGACACTTACGCATTCACCCCGAACAATCTGAGCCTGTACGTTCAGGACAAGATTGAGTATGAGGGGCTTTTTGCGAATCTCGGGTTGAGATACGACCGGTTTGCGCCGAATGCGAGCTACATGGACTCGATAGTGCGGGATTCCCTTGGAGGTCTTGACACAGTTCGGACACCGGCTTCATCCAAATCACAGGTTTCACCCAGGCTCGGGGTTTCGTTCCGGATAACCGACTGGCTCTTTGCCCGGGCGAACCTTGGCTACTACTTCCAGGCACCGCTGTTCGGCGTGCTTTATGACAATACGGTGCGACCGGTAAGGCACCGGACCGTGTACGGCGATTCACTCAGGCTGGTTGTCGGGAATCCCGACCTCAAGCCGGAAAGGACCCAGTCCTATGAACTCGGGTTGCAGGGAGAAGTCGCCAAAGGATTGCTTTTGACAGCCAATATCTGGCGCAAGGATGTCAAGGACCTGATTGGAAGCAGGGAGGTTCCGGCCCTGCCGCAGCCGTATGTCACTTATATCAATGTTGACTTTGCCTGGCTGACCGGAATCGAGTTCATCTTTGATGTCCGCAATGACTGGTTGTCAACCAAGTTTTCTTATACATACTCACGGGCGCGCGGCACCAGTTCTTATGCGAATGAGGGGTATGACCGGTTCCTGAGCCAGGGTGATTCCAGTGTTCCGGCCAAGGAATACACCCTTGATTTCGACCAGCCGCACCGGGCGTTCGTGCAGATTGATATGAAAATGCCTGAGAAGGTAAGTGGCACAGGCTGGCTTGATGCGGCGCTCAATAAGACCGCATTACACCTTCTGGGATACGTGGGCAACGGATTTCCCTACACACCGCCCGGCGGCAAAGGTGACCTGCAAACCTGGAACACCAGGCAAGGGCCGATGCGTTCCAATGTGGACGTGGTAATCACCAAGGGCTTGAAGCTCGGGCGGCTCAAGCTTGACCTGGTGGCCGAGGTACTGAATGTCCTTGATATCAGGGATGTGCTGTTCGTGTATCCGACCGGCAAGCCGGACGATGATGGCCGAAGGGTTGAGTTCAGCGATTTCCAGCGCTCAGGTATGCTGGCGATGCGATACGGAGACCCGGGCTATAACCACAGGCGTGACTTAAATCATGACGGGTATCTGACCCAGTTCGAAGAGTATTACTCCACCTACCTGTATCACCGGGCTTCAATCGACTGGGTGAACAACTACGGCCCACCCAGGCGGGCGCGGCTCGGTATTGAACTGGGCTGGTAAGTTTCGTCCCTGCGATTGAATCAGGTTAACGTCCTCATAGTCTCGGACTTCTTCTTGGGCCAGAGCAACATGCGCCCGAGCAGCATGATGATGCCGGACAGGAGGAATGCGTCCGCCGGGTTGAACGTGTACCACCGGATTCTGCCGATGCCCATGTCCACAAAGTCGATGACCGATGACAGCCTGGCTCGGTCGACGAGGTTGCCGATTGCCCCGCCCAGGACCATGCCGTAGGCAACCAGGAGCCACCGGTCTTTCGTCTTGAACGCGAAGTAGATAACGAGTGCAATGCCCACCAGCGGCAGCACGAAGTAGATGAACTTCGGACCGTAGTTCAGTCCGAAAAGCCCGTGCGGGTTGGACGTCCGGATGAACCGGATGAAATCGCCCAGCACTCGCACCGGCACGTGCTCCTCCAGCAGGCTGCAGGCCAGTACCTTGGAGGCCTGGTCGATGAGCAATGACATG
The DNA here is from genome assembly GCA_030612625.1 of Caldifarciminota bacterium. Classification (GTDB taxonomy): domain Bacteria; phylum Hydrothermota; class Tepidihabitantia; order Tepidihabitantales; family Tepidihabitantaceae; genus UBA3079. The sequence continues at coordinate 3,251 of JAUWNN010000137.1, read as the reverse complement.
ATGGCGGCCCAGATGAACCAGCGGCGTGGATGCGGGTGTGGCACCGGCAAATGGTAGTCAGAACCCGACCTGAATCAAGCTGACCGAACCCCCGAATCAAATAGACCCTGATGGGGTGACATCCTGACTTTCTGCCCGAGCGGTTCTTGTGGGAGAGGCATCCCTGCCTCGACAATCGCGACTGGGAAGTCGCTCCCACAGATGGGTCAGCGGTTAGCGGATTGCGAGGGTTGTCATTGCGAGGCCACTGCAGGTGGCCGTGGCAATCCGACCGAAGGTCGCTGCGAGCGTAGCGTGGCGGTCTTCCGGTCTTTGGCTGTCAGTCGTTAGCCGTGAGTAATCGGAAATCGACAATCGAAAATCGGCAGGGCGGTCAGGGGAGGCCGAAATAGGTGGCTGTCCCTAATTAGCCCCAATTAGCCCTGAAGTTTCTTCCTGACTGCGTCGTGCGCGACCAGCCGGCCCTCATCCGCATCTTTCAGGGCGACCGAGAGCTTCTTTTTGACATAGAACTCGTACATAACGTCGTCCCAGGTCGTCTGGTTCGGTAGTTGCTCGATGAGCTTCTTGGCCTCTTCTTTTACTGAACTCATGGTGTTTGACCTCCTGAGTTGCCCGCTAGCGATTCTCGGTTGACATTCTACACTTTCCAGCCCTTGCGGCAAGACTTGTCTGAGACACTGTTCCTATTCATGTTTCCGATTCCGGCGGAGTGTCTCTACACATCCGACTTCGTCTGGTCGGGTTGCTTGTCAATCTTCATGGCGGCGGGTGTTCGTTCATCCCGTTTCATTGCCTGGATGATAGGGGAAAGGACGGTTGGTGTCAATGGCGGCGGAGAAAGGGCTGAACAGAGGGCGAAGCAGAGGACGTAGGAGGGACTCTGGGAGAGAGCGTAGGAGAGTCCCTGGGAGAGTCCGAGGCAGAGTCCGAGGTACAGTCCGAGCCAGAGACCGAAGCAGAGATTGAGGCAAAGTCCAAAGCACAGTCTGGGCCAGAGACCAAAGCAGAGGTCGGGTGATAGACCGAGGCAGAGTCCGCGGCAGAGAACGAGCCAGAGACCGTGACAAAGAGCTGAGCAAAGAAGCAGCGAGAGACCCAGGCAGAGGACGGTGGAAAGGCCGGGCCAGAGGCTCTAGGGGCCGGCTGAGGGGGCAGGCGTGCGTTAGAGCTAACTCTATCAGATTCAGGCGGTTATGTTGGTGACTTCTATCAACAATGTTGTAGACTATGGTTGAGAGGAAGCCTGGCTGACGTCCATGACCGGTACGCTCGAAATGACACACTGCAGGAGGAACATTTCTGTCGTGAAGAGAATTACGGTTTGGAAACCGCTCCCATAAAGCAGAGTTTGCAACTGGACAGGCAGGGGTTTGCGGGCTAGGCTTGGGATATGGCCGGATTGAAGGTTGAAGTGTTGGCCGGATTTGTTGCTGTGCTCGCGTTGGTGCTGGCTGGCTGCAAGCCGGAGCCGGGCCATCATAACAGTCCGCCGACTGTTGTGATTTGTTCAGGGCCTGAGGGTGTGATTGCTGTGGACAGTGTCGGGTTCGGCTGGCAGGGCAATGATGTTGACGGAAATCTGGCCGGGTTCTATTTCGGGCTGGATGATTCGACCCCGGAAATCTGGACTACGGATACCATGGTCATGCTGCGCAGCCTTTCGCTCGGGCCGCATGAGTTCTATATCCAGGCCGAGGATGATTCAGGAGCCAGGTCCCTGGTCGGTGTGCGCTGGTTCTGGGTGGAGTTTGACAGTTCGGTTACCCCGCGCGGAACCGATACCACCCTGGAAATCGCAAGCTGGAACATCCAGAACTTTCCCAAGGATGGAGATTCGACGGTCAACCGGGTGCGGGCTTTGATCGCGCGGCTGGACCTGGACATCTACGCAATCCAGGAAGTCGAGGACACGCTTGCGTTTCACAGGCTCTTAAGCGGGCTTTCCGGGTATGCGGGGTTGTATTCGGTTGATGACTATGGTTCTTTTTACCAGAAGACCGGGGTTATCTACAAGCCGGGGATTGTGACTGTAACTGATGTGCACCAGATTTTCTGGTGGAATGATTCGGTGCCCAGGCCGCCGCTGGTGATGACGGTGACTGCGACCCATAACAGCAGGACATTCGACTTCAGGCTGATTGTGCTGCACCTGAAAGCGGGTTGGAGCGCTGAGGATGCGGCCAAGCGCAGGACCAGTTGCCGGATGCTTAAGGAGTATCTTGACCATGAGGTTGAGCAGGGGCCTGAGTTGGACTTCGTGGTTGTCGGCGACTGGAACGACAAGCTGGACGACCCACCTGAGTATAATGTGTTCAATGTCTTTCTGGAGGACACGGTGCGATACCGGTTCCTGACTCTGCCTTTGGCCGGGAGCAGTTATTACGGTTCGTATATCGAGAACGGCGGCGGTTCGCTCATCGACCATCTGCTTGTGAGCCGGGATGCATTGAATGAGTATCAGGGCGGAACCACGACAACTTTGCGGCTGGACGATGAGGTGGCAAGATACAAGCAGCGCATTTCAGACCACCGGCCGGTAATGGCCTGGTTCCCGGTATTCAGGTGAGACAGGCCGCAGCAGGCAAGCCCGAGGGCTGGCAGATTCCTTATCTGCCGGGAGCCCTGGTCATCATGCCGCCTGAGCCTGTGCTGAGCCGGGTGAACCGGCTGCGCCGCAAGTATGATGCCCGGTCAGCCAGGATGATTCCGGCCCATATCACTGTGGCCCAGCCGTTCAGGTCGCAGCCGGGCAGAGAAGAACTGGAGATTGTCCAGGATGTGCTGGCCCGGTTTCTGTCATTCAAGTTGAAGTACGGCCCGCTTCACAACTTTCTGCCTTATCCCTGCATCTGGTATGAAGTCCAGCCGGCTGAGAAGGTGATTGAGCTCAGGGAGGCGCTTCATGCCATCGGGCTGTTCAATACCGCCCTGCCTTATACCCGGGGATTTACTCCGCACATGAGCGTTACCGACGGTGCGCCCGACTCTGAGGATACCGAGCGGATATACAACCGGATCAGGAACCGGGTCAGAATTGGCAGTTTTGTGGTTGAGAGCCTGGCGTATACAAGGCCGGACTGGGAGATGGTTTGCAGGACGGTGGAGACGATACCGCTGGGCCGGAGCAGATAGAAGCAGAAACCGCCAAGACCGTCAAGAGCAGAGAGAAATTAAAGTGCAAAATGCAAAGTGCAAATTGCAGAATGCAAAGGGCGGATAGCGGAAGGCGGACAGCGGAAAGCGGAGTG
>JAUWNN010000111.1 GCA_030612625.1 Caldifarciminota bacterium | reverse complement strand
TTTCCGGAGTCTATCTGTGCAATCTGCGTAATCTACCGATACAGGATTGGCCACGAAAGCACGAAATCCACGAAACAGAAGTAACCGCAGATGGATACCGATGAACGCAGATTCCTTTCCGGACCCTATCTGTGCAATCTGCGTAATCTGCGGTTCAGCCGTTTCGTGTCTTCGTGGCTCTATTTCGGTTCCTGGAAGCAGGGGTAGTCTGAAACCCGTCCGCTAATCAACCTCAATACTCTCTATCACTATTTCCCTGCCCGAGATGATTTCAGCCCCGGCATTGCACCGGCACATATCCTCTATTCCCTCGAATTCGGCCCCGCACTTGGGACAACGCAGTCTCAAAGGTTCGGTCCTGAACTCCAGCACTGCTTCCTCGGCAGCAGTGCCCTGTTTCATCGTGTCGAAATAGAACCGGACGCAGTCTGGAACAACACCGGCTTCCTGGCCGACAATCAGCCTTATGCTGGTAACCTTCCTGGCGCTGTGCTGTTCTGCCAGAGCCAGAACCTGCTTGAGCATACTGTCGGTGATGGAGAACTCATGCATCAGTCAGGACCAAACCGGAAATCCGGCGAACTAGGAAATGTCCTTCAGCAGCTTGTGGGCGACCGAATCGCTTGGCGCTCGCTTGAGCCAGCTTTCAAGCACCTGCCTGGCTTTGAGTGTGTCGAATATTTCCTCAAGGTAGAGCTTGTAGAGCGCCTGGACCGGCTCAGGTCGGCTCGGTGACTGGGCAACCGCCTTCTGATAGGCCAGCTCAGCCTTGGCCAGTTGTCCCTTGGCCTGATATGCCAGACCCCGGCGCAGGGTAATCTCAGGGTCGTCGAACCCGTGTGCCTGAATTGAGTCAAGGTACACCAGCGCGTTGTCATAGTCATGGTTGAGCATTGCGAACACCGACAGGTGATAGAAAAGCGGTATCTTCCGCTCCCGGTCAAGGTCAAACCTCAATGCCCGGGTCATCACCTCCTGAGCCTCACGGGGCTGGCCCAGCTTCTGGTACTCAAGCGCCAGGGCCAGGTAGCTTGCCGCATAGTTAATCAAAAGGCCGCGTGTGTTCTCATCCTTGGAAACCCTGGGGTCAAGCATCGAGTTCATCTTGTACACATCAAACAGATAATGGTGCGTCAGCTCAACGTCAACCTGTTTCTCGCCCGCTTCCGGAGTCACCCGGTTCACCAGCCCTTCAAGTTTGAGAAACGGCTGGACGTCAGCCAGGTTGTCGGTTGACACTGTGGTCGCGAAATAGACCGGGGTCCTCGGCTTGTAATTCTCGGTAAAGACTTTGGCCATGAAATCCTTGGAAGTGGAGCCGTAGTCATCCGGCCACTTGAGCTTGACCCCGCCGCTCGTGGCAATGATGTTACGAATCATGATGTCCTTCAAGAGGAAAGTGCGGCCGCCCTTGCCCATGAACCCCTGGGGCAACCGGTCAATCTCTGCCTCACTGAACGAGATGGGCGCGCCCCAGCGTTTCATCTGCTTGCAGTACCAGTTGGTGTTCAAGAGCGACAGGTTGGCAACCGCCACGTTCTTGCCGAAATTGGGGTCAAGCCCGGCGACCCGGGAAGGCACGGTCTGCATGAACCAGAGCGGGAACGTATCATTGTCCCCGTTGGTGAAAATTACCGCGTGGTCGCCCGGACAGGAAACGAGCATGTTGTACCCGTACTCTGCCGGTATCCAGTTGTGCCGGCGGGTCACGGTCTCATAGTTCAGAACCATCGGCACAAATCCGTATGCCACTGTCGCACCGCTGAGCAGATAGACCAGCAGCTTGCTCTTTGACCTCAGGCGTTCCACCAGCCAGCGCAGCCACGCATACACCCCGATTCCGATGAAGATAGTGTAGAACACAAAGGAGAAAGCAAAGAAGTAGTCACGCTCGCGCACCTCAAGGAACCTCAACTGCCGCATCGGGTCCGGACTGAGCCTTCTCGGGTCAGAAGGCGAGTATTTCAGATTGAGATAAGTCACCAGCCCCAACGACGCGACCAGAAACGCAACGAATATCAACACAAAAGACTTCTTCTCGTGCTTGAACTGGTGCCAGATTCCCCAGAGCCCGAACAGCGGCGGAATCAGGCCGAGCAGGGCCTGCCACTTCACTCCACGGAAGATATCAAAGAACCGCTCATTGCCCCACTGCCAGAAGAAGTAGCGCAGGTAGTACTTGAGTTGCTCAAAGTAGCCGATAAACAGGCTGAACCGCGCGTTGATCCCCTGCCGGTAGTCGCTCTCAGTCAAGAACATCGTCTTGCGCGGGTACAGCTTCATCGGGTCGTACTGCTCGCGTCTCAGCACGCTCACAAAGTCGCGCCAGTTCGAAGGGTCAACTTCGTTAATCGGGGGCCCGACATTGGCCCGGATGAGCAGGAAGAACTGAATCGAGCCGGCAACAAGAATGAGCCCGAGCGTCAACCCGACGTATTTCGGATTGAGCCGGCCCTGCCGGTACAGCCAGTAGAGGTAAGCTCCATACCCGAGCCCGAACACAATCACCAGTCCCCTGGCCTGAACCCACATCTCAACAAACGCCACAGTTGGCGAAGCCAGGAAAAGCACCGCATTATCCATCATACTGCCGCCCGATGCCAGATAGCCGATAGCAAACGCCAGCAGCAAAAGCCCCAGACCCCAGATTATCGACACAGGTCTGTCCGACCGTTCCATCACTCTGATTCCGAAGTAAGCGGCCCCGAGCATCAAGGCGGCAACCACCACTTTGAGCACCACCGACTCGGCACCACTCCCACTCATCGATGTGACCGAGAGAATCACCAGGAACCCGATTACAAACTCGAACAGACGCAGCCGGAGGATCGCCTCCCGGTTCACCAGCAGCACAAAAACCAGGACCGCGAAAACCACTATCATCGGCGTGAAGTGAATACCGGTTGCAAGAAACAGCATGAAGATGGCCAGCAGTATCAACCGGTTGTCACCGGTCCCGCTTTCAACTTTGGTTCGCCAGTGCATTGCCATGTACAGAACTGTCAAAGCCACGCATGCGCACGGCGCATAGACCTCGGCTTCAACGCAGTTATCCCAGAAAGAATAGGCAAAGCCACACATCAGCGCGGCGGTCACGCCGGCCACATACTTAAGCCAGGGATGCTTGTCCCGCTCCTGGTAAAAGGAAATCAGCTTTACTACAATCAGGTATATCAGACCGCACGCAAGAGCGCCAAACAGCACCGGGATGAAATTGATCCGGAACGCAATCTCCGGGCTGAAAGGAACCAGGGTGAACAGCCGGCCGATAGCCACGAACAGGGGTGTCCCGGGCGGATGGGGTATCCCGAGCACGTATGAAGCCGCGATGAATTCGCCGCAATCCCAGAAAGCCGCGGTCGGACCAACGCTGAAAAGGTAAACCAGCAGCACCACCATGAACACTGCAAAGAAAACAATAAGCCGCACCCGGCGTTCAGCTATCAACTAGGCCTCCTTTAGTAAAGCTTGGGAGATATTATACTTCAGTTGCGATGGAGTCAAATTAGTCAGAAGCTTGCCCCGATTCGCAAAGCTTATCCGGCCGCTGGTTTCCGAAACCACAATGGCAACTGCGTCCGTCACCGTGGCAACGCCAAGCCCGGCCCGGTGTCTCATTCCGAGAAAACCGTCCTGATACGTGGTTTCGCTCAAAGGCAGAGTGCAGCCCGCGGCCACGATATGGGCTCCGACAACGATTACCGCGCCGTCGTGCAAAGGCGACGGCGGAGTGAATATCGAGACAACAAGCGCAGCCGAAACCCGGGCGTCAAGCCTGGTTCCGGTATCCGCGTATTCGCGAAGCCCGATGTCCCGTTCAATCACCACCAAGCCGCCGATATGCCTTTCCTTCATCTGGACTGCGGCCTCAACGATCTCATCCATTGCGGCCTTGCCGGCCTCCTGCTTTAGAAGGAAACGCAGCGGCCGATACCGTCCGAACCTGGCCAGGATATTCCTGATTTCCGGCTGGAAGATGATAACAAATGCGACTATCCAGACCGTGGTCAGGGAATTGACGATAAGACCAAGCGCTTTGAAGTCCAGCCAGCGGGCCACAAACGAAACCACCACCAGAAAAATCAGCGCATAAAGCATCCTTATCGCCCTTGTCCCTTGCAGGAACTTCAGGAAATAGAAGACAAGCAGGGCAACAAGCATGATGTCAATGATGTCCACTGCCCGCAGCCTGATGAAAGACAGCATCTAGCCCCCAGTCGGACCGGGCTTGCCGGTCCGACGTCCATTGATTGCGTCCGCCATTCTCAGGGCCCGCACTACCTGCTTCACATCATGGACCCGCACAATATTTCCGCCGTTCTGAGCCGCCAGCACACAGGCACCCAGGGTCCCCTCCAGCCTCTGCTCCGGCTCAAGTCCCAGGGTCTTGCCGATAAACGACTTCCTCGAAGGTCCGACAAGGACCGGTCTGCCCAGGGAGCGCAGCTCCGCGAGCCTGCGCAGGATTTCACAGTTATGCTCGACCCGCTTGCCAAACCCTATGCCCGGGTCAACAATCATCTGCTCGCGCTTCACACCGGCCCGCACACCCCGCTCAATCGCGGCTTCAAGCCAGTCGGTTATTTCACCCATCAGGTCCTTGTATTCGGGCTTGCGCTGCATCGTTCTCGGCTTGCCCCGGATATGCATAACAACGCACGGCACACCGGCCCGGGCGATAACCTTTGCCATCCCTGGGGCAAAAGGAAAGCCTGAAGTGTCGTTCACCATCCGGGCTCCTGCATCCAGCGCAGCCTCGGCAACCCGGGCCCTGCTGGTATCAACCGAAATCACAATCTTCAACTTGGACCTGACAAGCTTGAGAACCGGCAACAGCCTTCTCAACTGCTCGCTCGGCGAAACCGGAACAGAACCGGGTCTGGTGGACTCGGCCCCGATGTCAATGAAATCCGCTTGTTCAGCCTCAATCTCCAGTGCCCGGTCCAGGGCTGCCTTCGGGTCAGAATACCTGCCCCCGTCATAAAACGAATCCGGAGTGATGTTCAGAATGCCCATCACATAGGTGCGGCCGCCCAGGTCAATCCTGCGCCTGCCGATTCTGATTGCCAGGTCCGGGTTATTAAAACGCTCATCCAATACCGCAAACTCGGGCACCAGCCTGGAAACACATTCGGGCTGACCTTCAAGACGCCTGCTCAGCCCGGACAGTTGGCGCTTTGTTGCAAAGAGTATGGCGTCGCTTCTCCTCACCCGGCCTGAGGCAACCGAATGGTGAACCGCGCAGTCACCACCACCGGCAAGCGCGGTCTGTTTCAGGATATTGGCTCCGGCCGTAGACAGACCCCGGACTTTGATAGCCATGACTTCCCGCTTCGCCTGGAAAATATCCCAGGCTGCTTCATCCGCGCCAATCCGGGCCAGCTCCTGGTCCAGGTCATCCTTGTGGCAAAGGGCGAGAATGCGCACGACAACTTATACGCAAACCTGCAGGACAAGTCAAGGAGCAACCCAACCACGTCCGGCCATGTTGACACCGATATGCCCGGAGCTATAGTTCCAGGATTGCGAATCATGGAGGTAGTAATGAAGAAAATAGCCCTGGCTGTCTGCATCGTCGCGCTTGCTCTGCCGGCAACCGCGCTGGGCTTGAGCCCGACCGAACTTATTAAGGGTGTCAGCGATGACCTGCTTGAAGGCTACTGCGCGCCACTTGTCGAATCCTACGGCGTGGCAATGGGCACCGGCCTTTTCCATTCGGCCCGTGCCCACAAGTTCCTGGGTTTTGACATCGGTGCCCGGCTCATGTTCGTGATGATTCCGACTTCGGCCAAGACATTCCAGGCCCCTGTGAAATACTGCCAATACGACAACAAGCGAATGGACACGGTCTGGGTCACCTACACAATCGAGCACGCGGCCACCATATTCGGCAAAAGGGGAATTGACTCCACTTTCATTCCGGCCGGCGCGGTCGGTGTTCCACCGTTCCTGCCCGGGGGCCTGGGAATTTCGGCCATGCCCTTTCTCGTACCCCAGGCATCAATCGGTCTGCCCATTCCGGGCATGGAACTGATGGTCCGGTACATACCCTGGCCATTCGAGGGAACCACGGTCAACTTCCTCGGCTTTGCGCTCAAACAGGAAATCACCGCGGTCAGAGGAGTTGACCTGCCTTTCAACCTTGCGGTCCAGGGGTTCTACCAGACATTGACAATCGGCGACATGGTGAACTCAAAGTCCTACGGTGCCAATATCCACATCTCCAAGAGCTTCCTGGTGATTGCCCCTTATGCCGGCCTTGCGTTTGACAACACCAGCATGACGTTTGATTACGACTTCACCTTTGACGAACCGGTCGGTTTTGACCCTGAGAACGAACAGGTCCTTACCGAATCCCGCACTGTGCCGATTGAACTCACATTCGACACCGGTGCCACTGTCAAGGCCACGTTCGGCGCGGCCTTGAAGTTCGGGCTGATTCTGCTCAACGCCGATTACAACTACAACCTCAGCACCGGGTACAACGCCATCAACTTCGGCCTCAGCCTGGCCTTGCGCTAGCCGACCTGTCATTGCGAGGCTGGACAGCAGCCGCGCAATCCTCCGGTTCGCCGAGTGGCAGAAGACTGCCGCGTCGCTTCGCTCCTCGCAGTGACAGAAAAGAAAGTCATTGCGAGGGCGAAGCCCGAAGCAATCTTCCGCCATTCTGCATCTTGCACTTTGCGATTTGACTTCTCTTTTCGTGTCCCTTACAGCCTGACCCGCTCCTTCCCGTTTCCAGACCCGGTGCGTCGGCCGGCCATGTCCTACCGCTGAATCACGACCTTGCGGACGCATGACGCACCACGCTCTACGCCCGACGCCGGCCCCCGCTCCTTCCTCCTCTCCCCCCCGGGGAGAGGATTGAGGTGAGGGGGAACCACGAAGTAAACGCCCGGCGCGACGTGCCGGATGTCGTTTGCGCCGGGGTGCAAGTCCATGACCTTGCGGCCCGTGATGTCGAGGAGGACGCTTGACGCATGACGCCCGACGCCTGACGCTTCGGGCAGCCGCAGCACGCCGCGCAGGATAGTGGCATTCGGCATTCGTACTTCGACATTCGGCATTTCCTGGATTCCGGTCATGGCGTCGCGGAACACATAGATGCGATTGCGCTCGGCAGTGTACGTCCGGTTCTCAATGGCGTTCCAGGTCAAGGCCCCGGACGGCAGGTCGAAGCTCGCCACGATAGAGTCCCACCGGCAGTTGACAACAACCAGCCCACCGGACCCACCGAGCCAGAGCTTGTCGTTGCGCTCATTCACGTACCATTGCCGCACCCCCCAGGCATTGTGGCGCATGGTTCTCAGGCACCGGCGGCTTGCGCAGTCCACAGCCATGATGACCGTATCCGCAATGCAGTACAGCTTGTTCGGCCCTTCCAGCCACAGCAGTTGCGTAGCCGGCGCCGGCAGGACAATGGTATCGACAACCCCGTGCGTCGCGCCGTCCAGCACATGCACCAGGTCCTGCCGATAGTGCTGCAGGAAATAAACCTCGTTATCCACTGAGTTGACGACAAGGGAAGGTGACTTGTTATTCCACAGCCACTTGATAATTGTATCCTCACGCGAATCGATAATGGTGATGCTGCTATGCGAACCGCCATGCCCGTAGAGCAGGCCGTTGCGGGGGTTGTACGCCAACTCGCCCCAGCCGGACTTCTCGGATATGACGCTGTCAAGATACAGGTCGTAGATGTAGGTTACGTTTTGCCGGGTCATGTACATCTTATGCAGCTCAGGCACCACAAGCGCCTTGCCCGTAGGGGTCTCCACGACCTTGACCACCGAATCCAGGTTGCAGTCGTACACCGACATGCCGGTAGCACCCCAAACAGACCCGAGGTACAGCCGGTTCAGTTCCGGCCAGTGCGCAACCGGCAGCCCGAGGTCCGGCAGCCATTGCTCGACCGAACCATTGGCCCCGAGCAGACCCAGCCCCTCGTTGCTCCACACGTACAGCTTGTTCCCGGCCGGATTCCAGAACATGCTCGACACAAGCACTTCGGAATATCCGATACGGGCGACGATGCTGTCGGTCGCACCCTCGACAACCAGCACCGAATCAGAATGGCTGACCAGATATGCCTCGTTGTCGGTCGAATTCCAGCCGATGCCGGAGACCTCGCCTGTGCCCGGAATCCAGTTGGTAATGGAATCCGGAACAGCCAGCACGGCCACGCTGTCCATGTCACACCCGCAAACATACACCCTGCCGTCCGTTTCGTTGACGCAAATCCGGTCAATCTCACAGTCGCTGGGAAACTCGACCAGAGCAACGAGCGAGTCGGTCAGGCAGTTGATGACCGCCAGTGTGTCATCGGCATCATCCAGATTGTCCATTATGGCGGCGTATAAGTAATCAGTCAGCGGATTCAACACGAGTTGGCCGGTCTCAACGTCGATTGGCAGCGCGATTGTATCCAGGGTTACCAGGCTCCCGGCGTCGTAGACCCAGACTTCGGTCTGGGCCCTGAGGTCGCTGTACCCCAGGCAGTAGAGCTTCCCCAACTCCTTGTGCAGCGCCAGGTCCACAGCCCGGTCGTCCGGTCCGGACAGGTAAGTCAGGAGCGTATCGGCCTCGCAGTCGATGACCGCAATCGCAAGCTCCCCGCCATCCTCCTGTACCACAAAGACCCGGTTGTGCACCGAATCCCAGACTACCGAAAAGGTCTCCTCATCGACCTCGATTTCGGCTATGAGAGTATCCACGCCGGCGCGGAAAACGAAAACCCCATCAGGACGCCCCCCGGCCACGTATACCTTGTTCATCAGGGAGTTGTACGCTCCGGTGTATGCCGGTATGTCATCGAACACATGAAGAACCGAATCGTTCCGGCTGTCCAGGACCAGCAGTTGTTCCTCATTCCACGAAGGGCAGTATATCCTCTGTGGTCCCGGGCACAGAATCAGGTCTGAGACGTTCTCAACCGCGTCGATGCACCCGAGTTTCTCCCGGGTCGAAGCGTCAAGAATCTGAACCCATTTCGCGTCGCTGCCGGCGAAGTACATTCGGTTGGTTGTCGGGTTGTGAAGTACGACGCCGGAATGCCGGACTCTGTATATCGAATCTGAAAGCCGGATGGTCTTTTCCAGCCACTGGCCGGACGCCGCAGTCGCGACCAGCAGGCAGATTGCCGCAGCCAGGACAGTTCTACGCATGCTACCTCCCCGGTGCCATTCATGGCACCACATAAGTATGCGGCCGCCCATGCCCGGTTGTCAAGTGCGGAAATCGAACAGGGATTCACGGACCCGAGGCAAACGTAGGGGCGAGCGCGTTTGCGCCCGCCCGAATCGGTATGCGGCTACGGTCTACTTCAATACCTTCGCAATCCGCTCCAGGGCCCAGTCCATCTCTTCCTTCGTGATGACCAGCGGTGGGGCGAAACGAATCACGGTCTCGTGCGTCTCTTTGACCAGGATGCCCAGCTCCATCAGCTTCTCGCAGAACGGCCGGGCCGGGCCTGACTCAGACCTGATTTCCATCCCGACAAGCAACCCTTTGCCCCTTATCTCG
>JAUWNN010000161.1 GCA_030612625.1 Caldifarciminota bacterium | reverse complement strand
GGCTGAACCGCAGATTACGCAGATTGCACAGATAGAGTCCGGAAAGGAATCTGCGTTCATCGGTATTCATCTGCGGTTACTTCTCTTTCGTGCCTTTCGTGATTTCGTGGCCAATCCTGGTTTGGTTGCGGCCCTTCGGGGGCCGCGCTAGGTCCATCTGTGTTTATCTGCGGTTACATCCTCTTCTTCGTGTTCTTTGTGCCCCTTCGACTCCGCTCAGGGCAAGCTTTGTGTTGAGATTCCTATATCGGTTTCCGGGCCAAAGCCGCCTCCTTGACACCCAATACCCCGGTTCTATACTTCCGCAATGCCTGCACCGACACGGCCGGTAAGCAAGTCAGAGACCCCTGACGGCCAGTGGCTGCGCTGCGACGGGTGCGGCGAAATCCTCTACGGCAAGACTCTCGAGTCCAACTTCTTCATCTGCACCCGGTGCGGCCACCATTTCCGGATTCCCCCAGACCAATACATCAGCATCATCCTGGACCAAGGCAAGCTTGAGGAACTGAATTCAGACCTTGCCCCGTGCGACCCTCTGAAATTCCCCCGGTACAAGGAAAAGCTGGCCAAAGCGCGCTCCAGGACCGGCCGGAAAGACGCATACAGCTATGGCAAGGCCATGATTTCAGACATCCCGGTGGTATTCGGGGTCCTGGACTTCCGGTTCATCGGCGGCAGCATGGGCTCGGTGGTCGGTGAAAAGGTAGCCCGCTCTATCCGGCTGGCAAGAGAGGAACGGCTGCCGCTCATCATCGTCTCAGCGTCAGGCGGCGCCCGAATGTATGAAGGAATGTTCTCCCTGATGCAGATGGCCAAAACCTCGGCTGAGCTGGGCCTGCTGCGCCGGGAGAACGTCCCTTTTATCTCGATTCCGGTTGACCCGTGCACCGGCGGGGTAATGGCCTCATTCGCATCCCTGGGTGATATCATCGTATCTGAACCGGGTGCGCTTCTGGGCTTTGCCGGCCGAAGGGTCATCGAGAACACCATCGGCGAAAAGCTGCCCGAAGATTTCCAGCGGGCTGAGTTCATGCTCAAGCACGGCCTGATTGACATGGTGGTTCCGCGCCGCGACCTCAAGGAGACCCTGACCACAATTCTCTCCATCCTCTGGCCTGAGCAGGTCCGCGACATTCGACACTCGACACTCGACGTTCGACATTCCGATGAGCCGGGTACTGTTTAAGGACCTTACCAGGGTCTTTGACAAGAAAGTCATGGCGGTTGACCATGTCTGCTTTGAGGTGGCGGACAAGGAGTTCTTTGTCCTTGTCGGCCCTTCAGGCTGCGGCAAGTCAACCACCCTGCGTCTTGTTGCCGGTCTTGAAGAACCCACTTCGGGCGAAATCTATATCGGTGACCGGCTGGTGAACGACGTCGAGCCCAAAGACCGGGACATCGCCATGGTCTTTCAGAACTATGCGCTCTATCCGCACATGACCGTTTATGACAACATGGCCTTCGCCTTGAAGCTGCGCAAATTCCCGAAGAAGGAAATCAGAAACCGGGTCCAGAAAGCGGCCCGGATTCTCGGCATCGAAGAGCTGCTCAAGCGCAAGCCGGCCGCCCTTTCCGGCGGCCAGCGCCAGCGGGTCGCGGTCGGCCGGGCAATTGTCCGCAACCCGAAAGTCTTCCTGTTCGACGAGCCGCTCTCAAACCTCGATGCCAAGTTGCGGGTCGGAATGCGGGCCGAGCTGGCCCGGCTCCACCAGCGGCTCGAAACCACTGTGTTCTACGTCACCCATGACCAGGTCGAAGCAATGACCCTGGGCCAGCGCATCGGCGTGATGAAAGACGGTAAGCTGCTTCAGATAGCCGACCCGATGACATTGTACAACAAGCCGGTCAACAGGTTCGTGGCCGGGTTCATCGGCTCGCCCCCGATGAACTTCCTGGAAGGCAGAATCGAAACCAGACCCCTGCGCTTCACGCATCCGGCCTTCTCGCTCCAACTCCCCCGGTCGTTCGAAGACCCGCTCACCACGGTGGCAAACGGGCCCGCGACTCTCGGCATCCGGCCCGAAGACGTCCGGCTCGACCAAGCGCCGGAATCAGGACAACCGCTCCGGGCCGCGGTCGAAGTCGCCGAACTCATGGGCAACGAGAACATCCTCTATCTCAAGATTGGTGAAAACACGATTATTGCGCGCGTCCCGACCCGGTTCGCACCCCGGCCCGGCGAGAACATCGATGTCAGGTTCGACGCCCGGAAACTCCACTTCTTCGGCGCCGGAACCGAAGAGACGCTCGTCTAGGCGCGGCCGGAATCCGATAAATCCGGGACACTTCCCCTTTTCACGCTTCAGGCTCCGGCATAGTTCGCTGACCGCCCACCGCTGAGGACAAGAAGAAACCCTTCGACAAGCTCAGGGTGACAGTTCACGGCAGGGCGGGATGACTACTCAGGCGAAGAGGTCACCTCTTGCACACCGGGTCGATATGAACACTTCTGTCTTCTGCCATGTCACTACTTAGACCAGCCACCAACCTGCCTCGGTACCTGTCTCCTACGCCTTGACCTCCTGCAAGCCATTGAGCATCTCTTCTGTTCTTCTGCTGTCCCAAGACAGGTCATTTACAGACTCACCCGACTCCACGACGGGGTCGTCCAGCCACTTCATAAAGAAGGCGTAGTTACTCTTCTTGTCAAGAAGTTGAGGGTTGCGGAGCAGGAATTCCCTCAGTTCACTCAACCGTACGGGCAAGTAGTTCCTCACCGTGGTGTGCCGCACTGCGGCCTTTAGGTAACCGAGTTCCTTCCTTAGGAGTCTCCTTCGTCGGGCACTTAGCGAGAGGTGGCTAAGAATGAAGCCGACAAGGACGCCTGACAATGGCCCTGCGATGTGCTCGATTGCATCGACTATCTGCATGGTATACCTCCGTATTGACTTCTCTCGGTAGACGGACAGTAGAAGCTTTAGGGACTCAAATGGCGGACTTCCCTTAGCATCACAACTCTGGAGGCATATGACTCACACTCGATGTCCAATCGGACGAAGTAGACGCCACTTGGAACCAAGGCTCCTTTGTCGTCTCGGCAGTCCCAGATAGTTTGGTGTCGGCCCGACCGAATCGGCCCAGAGAAAAGCTTTCTGACAACCTGACCACTTGCGCTTAGTATGCTTAATCGAATTGGAGCGCGACGGGAGATGCTGTAGATAACTCTAGCAGGACCGGCCGCCGGTTGAGGTATCACTTGGACTATGCCGGAAGGATAGACCTCAGCGACGGGGTGTTTTTCCTCCTTGATGCCGATGGTCAGCGTGTCTTTCAACAGAATCGTGCGCAGATACCAGTCTTGATCAAGGGTGCGATTCCATCCCGACGACGCGTAGTAGTACGACCTGCTGTCAATGCTGGTAGTATCGCCTCCAACATACGGTGGTCCGAAGTAGGGAGGCACCCAGTGGAAAACCATGAAATAGCCACTACGGGACGTTCTGCGCAGAGCGAAGTCCCACTTGTACCAGTGGGCGTAGCTTTGGTCGCCCACAGTTGCAAAGGTAACTGGGCCAGCTAAATTGCGGCTGAGGTCGGGATGACCTCCTGAGACAGGATTTATGGTGAGCTTGAAGTTGTATCTTCCTCCGTCGTCCCAGACCAGAACGTGACCTTCGGTGATATCGAACGGGGCTTCCATGTCGGGAGTGAAGTAGACTGCGAACCTACGCTGGGAACCGTTGTTGACATACCAATAATTGTCTGGGTCGCTATTATCATACCAGAGCCACGAGGCGAGCCCTCCTAGTGCTCCCACAGGCTCAATCAAGCCCCATCCATAAGCCTCATCCCAGCCTGAAGGGCCGAGGTCTATGGCCGACCTGTAGAGACGGTTCTTTATCTCGCTGGGATTGCGTATTCCTCTTGCCATCATCATTGCCACAAGGGCTGAGACGTGCGGTGCGGCCATGGAGGTGCCCTGGAACCCCTTGTAGTCGAACGTGGATACGTTAATGGGAGGCGTCCCACCTGCTTCATTATAGGTTTGCTGGTAGATGGGCCAGTAGTTGTGGCTCCTTACATCTCCCCCTGGAGCGACAACGTCAAGTTCCGGTCCCCAATTCGAGTAGTAAGCCTTCGCCCACATCCCGTCAACCGCCCCCACCGCGATGCACTCCGGGTAGGCGGCCGGATAGCTGACTTGTCTGAGGCTATCGTTGCCGGACGCAGCCACAACCACAACCCCTGCGTTCGTGGCATCAATGATGGCGTCGTGTAGCAGCTGAGCCGGGTTTGGTCCACCCAGACTCAGGTTTATGACCTTCGCACCATGTTGCCACGCGTAGCTGATGCCTTCAGCGATGTCGTCATTCGTCCCGCCCTGCAGGCCGAGCACTCGAACCGGCATGATTTTGCAGTTGGGCGCCATGCCGGCACACCCAAGGTTGTTGTGTGTGCTCTGGGCTATGGTCCCGGCCACATGCGTGCCATGGCCGCCCTCATCATTTGGATGGGCGTCGTCGTTCACGAAGTCGTATCCTTGGACAAATAAATTGTAGCCCAGGTCCGGGGCCCGGTGGTACTGTCCATCTGGTGAGTACACTTCTCCGATTTCATGCGAAGGAATGGGGTAGTCCTCGTATGCCACTCCTTCGTCCACTACCGCGACAGTCACCGACCCGCTGCCTTTGGAGAGTTCCCAAGCGAGTTGCATGTCCAGTGCACCGGTCCTTCTGAGGTTCCATTGGTAGTTCCAGTAATACGGGTCGTTTGGAGTCCAGAGAGCTCTGAGAATGTAATTGGGCTCGGCGAATTCAACCTCTATACGGGACGAGAAGCGCCGCACCACTTCCTCAATGCAAGCATCAGAGGAAATCTGGAGTCGGTAGTAGTCAATGAATCGTCCTTTGCGGAGAATCTCGACGCCTTGCTCCTTGCAGAACAACTTCACGTCTGCTTCATTCATCCAAGGCTTGAATCTGACTATGACTTGGTCACGGATATAGCGCTCTGACGGTCCAAGGTCGCATGTTTGGCAAACAACCTCATGGGGCCTCATCGTTTCCTGATACGATTGGAAATCGGACTTCACCGGAACACTCCCAACGGAGACAATTTCGCCCGCAGCGGAAACCGCTATGGTGCTGACCATGACTGCAAAGAGTCGATTCATTCTACCTCCTTTGTAGCGTGTCAATGCTTCGACCCAAGTGGAATCGCCACAGATTCTCAGAGAAACATTGCCAGCATTGAACCAGACACCCGCCGTTGCTCATTCCTTTGTCATCTACATGGAGAATAGGCGACAGGCGGTGACGTGAATGCCGGAGTTCAGTATCCATGGTCGCATACTACCAGCCGAGTTGCATTCCTACTCCAGCATTTCCTTCTCTGAATATCGGGCCGAGAGACATCGCTACTAGTGTAGCATTCCGCAATCAACATGATGAGGGTTCTCTCTGTAAGCCCAAGTTTCTTGGGCAGTTATGTGGCGGCAGAGGCCCCAATGCCATCGTATTACTAGAGGAATGCAACACTAGACGGTTGCCGTAGGAACTGTCGAGGCCAGCGTAGCCCCTTGCTTTGTTGATGTGTGCCGCGGACAGAGGCGCGTCAACTACCGCCCAGATAAGATTCAGCCCGTAGATGCCAACCCCCGCGAAGAAGGGAGGGATGTTACCGCGATAGCCGTAATACGTCCACGGTTCCTCATAGTATTGCTCGACCTTGCTGAAGTTCTCGATTATCAAGCCTAGCCCAACTCCAGCGATTACGATATTGGCAATCCCTTTGATCCATTGCTCGTTGTAGAATTGCCCAGCTCCTGGTACTAGGAATGACATCCCGGCGGCCAGGACGGGTTGTTTTCTAGGGCCGGGCTGGCGAGGAATAGGTGTTTTTCTGGACCCCGTTGCTTCATCGAAACCCTCTTTGACGATTTTCTCGATGTCCTTGAATTCGAAGACAAACAGGCTGCCGTCCGATGTCTGCAGCTTGAGC
This sequence comes from Caldifarciminota bacterium, assembly GCA_030612625.1. Classification (GTDB taxonomy): domain Bacteria; phylum Hydrothermota; class Tepidihabitantia; order Tepidihabitantales; family Tepidihabitantaceae; genus UBA3079. Next base: position 1,386 of record JAUWNN010000161.1, on the reverse strand, counting down.
GTTTTGTTTGGGACCTGCTCAACTATGATGCCTTTGACAATGCTACCGTTCTTCAGGTAGACCACATCGCGCATCTCTTCTGCCGACGCCCGTCCACCAATTATTACAAGAAGCAAGGTCAAAGAGACCAGCAAGGTTCTTCTTCCTAGCATACTACCTCCTTCTATTATCAATGCTGGGAATCTTGGGGTCCGACCAATTCCCGGCCGGTTGCGAGTTGTTGGTTGTTCCTCCGTCATGGAATAAGTAGTAGCAGAATTCGGTGGGTTGTCAAGCATCATCCAAAGATAAGGCGACACAATACCTATCTCCGCCCATCGCAACCCGCTGACCGGCATCCACTGACCGCTTGCCGCAGATATCCGGTCCCGGCCGGGTTGTGGGCCGAACTTCAACGCCTCGCCCGACCGGCCCTTGAGCAGTCTCTACCCCATGCCCGCCCGGCTCGAATGCGACCTCGAGAAGAAGTTCCACATCGACCACGTAACGCTGGAACTCGAATGTGACAAGTGCAAGTCCTCCGGCAACGTCCGTTTGGAATAGGTCTTCGATAGTCTCGCGTACGAGCAGGCCAGGTTGTCAGTGAACCAGCGGCGAGACACTGATTCCCGCCGTCGGTCCTGACCATCTCTCCCCGAACTCGTCGGCCTTCTGTGCCAAGTACTCCATGTGCCTGCGCTGCGGCACCAGCAGGAACAACACGTACGGCGTGGAGAACAACCAGACCGAAGGAACCGAAAGCAGCTTGCATAGCCTCTTGGCCTGCATTCGGTGGTACTTGTGGCGCTTCAAGAATGGGTAATGCTGGTAGACCAGCACCGAATGCCCGGCATCGAAAGCCTGCTTCAGTTCATCCGGGTACAGGTACTTGCACGAACCCTTGCGGCCTCTGGGCACCGACTTCACATCCAGCCCATTGTCAGGGTCGAAGAACACCAACTCGCAACCGACAGCCTCACGTAGAAAATCGACGAAGTACCGCTTCCGTACCGCCGAGTTGTCGGTCAGCGGCCGTTCGAAGTAGACCGCGCGCGGGATAATCTGCCGCTTCTCCGCCTCTTGGACGGACCGACGGCATGTCGCCAACTCCCTGAACAACTCGGGGTCGTACCGCTCCCACATCTTGGGCTTGTCGAGATATCCCCTGTTCCCGCCGTCTCTGCTGTCGTCATTCTTGGTCAGCATCCAGCACACGGCGGTCCTGAACTCCCCATCCCCGGCCAACACCCGTAGCAGGCCATACTTCCGGTAGTCATTCACATCACCGAAGTATTGGTTCTTCATGGTCGCATGATAGTCTCAGCAGGCAGGCCGTCAATCAGGCGGCGACGCCTGCCTGGAATAGCCCGGCGCATGCTGCGCCAGGGCTGTGGCCGTAACCGGACG
>JAUWNN010000065.1 GCA_030612625.1 Caldifarciminota bacterium | reverse complement strand
GGCCCCCGAAGACCCGCAACCAAACCAGGATTAGCCACGAACTCACGAAAGGCACGAAACAGGAATGACAGCGGAAAACATCTTCGCGAAAACGACGATCTTGTACCTTTGTAGCACAGATGGACACAGAGGGCAAGGAGAAGTCAGAAGACAAAATGGCAGAAGATTGCTTCGGGCTTTGCCCTCGCAATGACATGTGGGGGCGTGGCCGCAAAGACCGGCTGACTTGGACTGCGGCAGCGTGCTGCCGCTTGCAGAGCCGGAAGCCTGCTTCCGGCAGGACAAAGCGCAGGCGCGCCTGCGTACTCCACAAATAGACCCTTCGTGTTCTTTGTGGTGAGTTTTTCTAGCTGGGCTTTCGGTAGAACCGGACGAGCTTGCAGATGACAGCGGCGGCGATTCCGGCCAGGCAGAGTATGATGAACCAGTCTCTGAACCGGCGATAGGGGGTGGGCTTTAGCGGCCTGGGTACAGTTCCTTCAAGGACTGTCTGAGTGAACAGCCCGGTCTTTTTGAGGACCCGGCCGTATGGGTCAGCGATGAATGATATGCCGTTGTTCGCACTGCGCACCATGGGCACACCGTTTTCAACCGTGCGCATGATTGCCAAGTCAGCGTGCTGAGAAGAACCTGGCAGCTTGCCGAACCAGCCGTCATTGGTGACTACCACCAGCAGTTCTGAACCCCGGCGTGTGAACTCCCGGACAAGGTCAGGGAAGATTGCCTCAAAGCAGACAAGGCAGGAAAGGGTTCCTTTGGTCCAAAGGAACACGTTGTATTCCCATCCCCGGTCCCAGTTGCCCATGTCAGCCGTGCCGATGATGCGGCCCAGGAGCGGGATTTCGTCTGAATAGGGGATTTTCTCTGAGAACGGAACAAGGCGCATCTTGTAATGACGCTGGCGCACCGAGTCCTGGCCGGGCTCGAGCAGGACTGCGCCGTTGTGCCAGGTGTTGTGCGGGATGTCGTGCAGCGGGGTGCCGGTAACCACCTCGATTCCAATAGAGTCAACCAGGCTGCGGATTGTCTTGCCGATGGTGTTGGAACGGGTGACGTCCACCAGGGTCGCGGTTTCAGGGTAGATGATGAGGTCCGGCTTGGAACGGGCCGCTTCACAAGTGAGCCGCACCAGGTCGGCCTGGATTCTTTCGCGCGCGTTCCAGTCACCTTTGTCAAACGGTGAGACATTGGGCTGGAGGATAGCGACATTGAACCACGGCTTGTTGGGCCGGATATTCAGCCGGGCAATGACAAGCGGCACGATGAAAGCTGCGAGCAGCGCTGCACCGTATGCCAGGCGGCGTGTGGAGAAGACCAGCCGGTAAATCAGCAGGTTGACGAGCACGAGCCAGGCAGAGATGAGATAGACACCGCCGAGCGCGGCCGGCTGGATGAATGGAACGTACGGAACCATGCTGTAACCGAGAAGGTTCCAGGGAAAAGCAATCTGGGTTTTGGTTATGACGAACTCAAGCAGGACCCAGACCAGTGGTGCGGTCCAGAGCCCGAGGCGACGAGAGACTGTCGCAACGATACCTGTATACAGGCCGAGATAGGCAAAGAGCAGGACCACTCCCAGACAGAGTAGAACCCGGGTGACAGGCTCGACCGGCACGATGAGAAACCATATCCACCAGAAGTGGAAGCCGGCACTCAGGCCGCCGAAGAGCCAGCCGTACCAGAACGCCTGTTTGGGCGAGGAACGCTCGATAATCCAGAACAGGGGAATGAGCGCGCCGAACGCAAAGAAACGGCAGGGAAACGGAGCGAAAGCCAGGCCGAGCGCCAGACTTGCGCCGGCAAGGACTAGGGCTTTTCTGATGTGAGGAATACCTCGGCGTTCGACGTGCTGGACTTGTAGAACGCGTCTGCCAGTTGATTGATAAGCAGCGCATCGGCAACCGGGATGGCAGACGGAGAATCCTTGGCCAGCGAATTCACCCAGAGGTCCATGAGCAGCTTGAATGAAGCGCGCTGGATGCCTTTGGAGGGAATCTTCGGGGTAACGTTCACCAGATGACCATACATCTCCTTGTGGATTTGAATCGGGTTGAGCAGCGCGGCACCGCTGGTGCCAAAAGCATTGAAATAGGTGAAAGCGCGGTCCATCAACATGCTCCAGCCGACTTCGACAGTGAGCAGGATGCCCGAGTCGAATTTTATCATCGCGAATGCGGTGTCTTCCACTTCAGCTCCAGCGGTGCGATGGTGGGCAACCCCGGTGACTGATACCGGACGGTGCGGTGCCAGAAGCCAGAGCGAGAAGTCGAGCAGCGCGGTTCCAAGGCTTAAGAAAGCACCGCCGCCGGCCCGAAGCCGCTGTCCGCGCCAGCCTCCCATGGACCAGGCACTGCGGCCCTGAAGCCAGCCGGTTTTGCAGTAGTAGAGCCGGCCCAGTTCGCCGCTGTTGATGAACTTGCCGATAGTCTGGACATCAGGCCGGAGCCGGGTATTCAGGCAGGGCATGAGTTTCCGGCCTTCGCGCCGGGCGGTTTCCACCATTAACCCGGCTTCTTCAGCGTTCAATCCCATGGGCATTTCACACAGGACATCTTTGCCGTATTCCATTGCCGCAATGGCCATCGGAGCATGCAGGTAGTTGGGAGTGGCGATAACTACTGCATCAATGCTCTCGTCGTTTTTAAGGTCGTCGAAGTCAACGTAGCGATGGGGGATATGGTGCACGGAGCAGAGGTGGTTCACTTTGCGGATGTCGGTGTCGCACAGAGCCACCAGTTCTATGCGCTGGTTTCGCTTCAGGATAGGGATGTGGGCTATCTGGGCGTGGGCACCACAACCGACAACTGCGACCCGGACCGGCTGGGCCATCAACCGAGGACCTGAACGCGCCGGCCTTCCACTTTCAGTCTGTTTTCGCAGAAGAGCCGGACCGCCTCCGGATATGCCTGGTGTTCCTCCAGGAGGACGCGGACTGCGAGCGATTCCGGGGTGTCGCTTTCCCGGACCGGTATGGCGCGCTGGACGATTATCGGCCCGGCATCCACGTCTTCAGTCACGAAGTGGACCGTGCAACCGGTGACTTTGGTGCCGGATTCTATAACCGCCCGGTGGACCTGCATGCCCTGGAGCCCGGTGAATGCGGGCAGGAGCGAAGGGTGAATGTTCATTATCTGATTGGGGTAGTGCTTGACAAAGACCGGTGACAGGATGCGCATGAACCCGGCCAGGCATACCAGTCTGACGTCGTGAGTTGTCAGCTCCTGAATCAGTCGCTGCTCAAAGGACGCACGCGACTTGTAGTCCTTATGGTTGATAACCAGGGAAGGAATCTCCAGGCTTTTAGCCCGTCTCAGGGCCAGTGCGTCGGGAAGATTGACGATGAGCACTCTGATTTCGGCATCGATTGCCTGCCGTTTTAACACCCGGGCCAGCGACTCGAAGTTGGTGCCGCGGCCCGATGCCAGGACTCCGACGCCAAGCTTGGACACGACAGAATTGTAATGGGCAGATGAAGCTTGTCAATGGTAAGGGCATCGAGGAATCAGATGCCTACCACAACGACGCAAAGGGGAAGGATGAAGGCGGAAGGATGAAGGATGAAATGAACCGCCAAGGCCGCCAAGAACGCCAAGAGGAAACCTAACCACAGATAAACACGGATGGACACAGATGAAGGCGAAGTCAGAATGCAGAGTGCAGAATGCAGAACCGCAGAAGCCGCTGTCATTGCGAAGGAGCGAAGCGACTGCGGCAATCCTCCGTTGCAGGCGGATAGCGGAAGGCGGATAGCGGAAAGCGGATTGGAACCGCCAAGGCCGCCAAGGGAGGATTAAACACAAAGGCACGAAGAACACGAAGAAGGAATGAGAAATATAAGCTCAAAGTCCAAAGCCCCAATGTCCAATCAATGTCAAAGCCCAAAATCCCAATGACAGACCAAGGTCAAAGTCATCTGCCTTTAGGCATTGAGTCATTTGGATTTGAATTGGCATTTGGACTTAGTCATTCTAACTTGGGTTTCCTTTTGTGTCTTGGTGGCGAGATTCCTGGCCGCTGTTTGACACTCAGCCCGGCCTTTCTATAATAGGGTTCGACTTGTTGAAATGACGCATTGCGCTGCCATCTCAGGAACGAATCACCGGCATAGCAAGACAAGTCAAGACGCCGATTGAAAGGAACAGTGATGAAGTTTGTCTATTCCGATGGTTATAAGCTCGACATCGGGACCCATGTTTTTCCGACTGAGAAGTACCGCCTGGTTCACGACCGGCTGCTGGCCGACGGGCTGGTTCAGCCCGAAGATTTCATTGAGCCGCCTGAACCTAACCCGGACGATGTCAGACTGGTCCACACCGCTGAGTACGTTGAGGACATGCTCAACCTGCGTTGGACTCCTCGGACCGTCAAGTCCGAGTTGCCGCTGACCTGGGAAATCGTCCAGGGGTACTTCGTGCACACCTCAGGGACAATTCTTGCCTGCAAGCTGGCGCTTGAGAATGGAATAGCAATGCATATCGGCGGCGGGTTTCATCACGCATCTGAAGACCACGGCGAAGGATTCTGTTATGTGAACGATGTGGCGGTGGGTATCAAGAAGATGCTTGCGGACAAACGCATCGAACGGGCCGCGGTCATTGACTGTGACTTGCACCAGGGCAATGGAACCGCACGCATCTTCCAGGGCGACGACCGGGTATTCACCTTTTCCATCCACCAGGAACGACTCTATCCGATAAAAGAAGAGTCGAACTGGGACATCGGTCTTGATGATGAAACCGGAGACGACATTTACATAGACCACCTCAGCAAGGCTGTCCCGAAGATTCTTGATGAGCACAAGCCCGAACTTGTAATCTTTGTGGCCGGGGCCGACCCTTACCAGTATGACCAGTTGGGCGCGCTGCGTCTGACCAAACGCGGGCTGGCTCTGCGCGACCGGATTGTGATTGAAGGTTGTCACACACGAGAAATTTCTGTTGCGCCGGTCATGGCCGGAGGCTATGCCCTGGATACAAAAGACACTGTGGACATCCACGTCAATACTGCGCGTGAGTGCCTTCGTGCACTCGGGGAACTGAAAAAGCCGGCCGAGGAAACTGCGGAACAAGGCGATGCTGCTGAGCAGACCGAAGACAAGCAGCCCGAGCAAGAGTAGCATTTGAGCGTTTGGGCTCGTTAGACGGTTGCGAAGCCGTGCTTGAAAGCAGGGCTCGGTCGGTCTGCCTGCTTACTTCTTCCCATCCTGTTGACTATAGCCGTTTCCTGGACCGGGAAGCGGTCTCGCTTGCCCATGCCGGGTATCATGTCACTATGGTCGGGCTCAAGCAAACGGGTCCCAAAGCGCTTCCTGCCGGAATCAGGGTCATAGCTGTGCCCGAGAACCGGGGCCTTGGCAAACTGAAGACGCTTCGCAGGCTTGCACAAGTAGCGATAGCCGAAAAGGCTGACCTGTATCACTGTTATGACCCGTGGTCACTGGCTGTCGGGCTATGGATTAGAAAAGCGCGGCCCGGTGTGCTCCTGGTCTATGACTCGACCGAGCACTTTCCCAGGGCCTTTCTTGAGCGGGACGACCTGCCAGGGCCGGTGCGGGCCGCAGGATACGCGCTTGTGCGATACCTTGAGGATTGCGCTGTCCGGCGTGCACACGGAATCATCGAAACCAACCCTACCCGGGCACGCAGATTTCTGGTCCGGGGACGCAAGCCGGTGCTGGTGCCGAACTACCCCAGGTTGAACCTGATTTCTGGAATGGGTGGCAGGCGCAAGCCGTGGTTTGCCTATACCGGTCTTGTAAGCTTTCACCGGGGGTTTGACAAGCTGCTCCAGGCATTTGCTCAGGTTGCCAAGCGGTTTCCAGATGCCCGTGTCCGGGTGGCCGGCAGTTTCGACCCCAGAACCGACATCAAGGAATGGACCCGGTCATATCTCAGGCAGATGGAAATCGAGAAACAGGTCGAGTTCCTGGGCTGGCTTCCATACGAGCAGATGTTCTCCGCGCTGCAGCCTTGTTCAGCCGGAATGATTCTGCTCCAGCCTTTGAGATGGAACGACTACACCGGTCAACCGAACAAGCTGTTTGAGTTCATGGCAATGGAACTGGCGGTCATAGCAAGCGATTTCCCTGAGATGTCCCGGGTTATCAGCAAGACCGGGTGTGGCTGGCTTGTTGACCCGACCGACCCGAAGTCCATTGTCCGGACTCTGGAACAGGTACTTATGAACCCGGCCGAGTGCAGAGCACGGGGCCTGCGTGGAAGAGAAGCGGCAGTCGAGCGGTACAACTGGAGTTCTGCGGAAAGGGCCCTGCTGGCGCTGTATGAGAAGGTGATGAAGTGAGACGTCCAACCAGGAATGCTCTTTTCCTTCTTATCGGCGAGGTGTCGGCACGGTTGTTCGGGTTTCTGGTGGCTGCCTTTCTCGCACGCAGATTGGGAATCGCCGGTTTCGGGCAAGTCGGTTTTGCAATGTCGATAATGGCATACGGCGTGGTTATCACCAAGTTCGGGCTGCTGACGGTCGGAATCAGGGAATCCGCCCAGAAGCGGAGCGCTGTGCCCAGGTTGACCGGCAACGTTCTTTCGCTGCGGCTTATTCTGAGCGCAGTGGCTGTGGTCGGGATGCTGGTCTTCGCAGTACTGGTCAACAAGGAACCCTCAGTCAAATGGCTCCTTGTTCTGTTTGCCCTGGGCGTCGTAGTGCAGACTCTGCTGCTCGAATGGGTGTTCACCGGGGTCGAGCGGATGGAGCACATCACTATCGCCCGGATAGTAACCAGCTTCTGCTATTTCGGTCTTGTTGCGGTTCTGGTCAGAGGTCCGGCCGGTATCCTGTATGTGCCGATTGCCCTGGCAGGAGCAACCCTGCTGGGCACTATTGTGCTGCTGGTTCCTTACATGCGGACATTCGGCTGGCCGCGGCTCAGGCTTGACCGGCCGGTGTGTGCCTTCCTGATTCGAAGTGCCTGGCCGATTGGTATCGCGTCCGTAGTTACGCAGTTTCATGTCAATTTCGCGATTGTCGGCCTTGCGCTTATTCGGACCGACTACGAAGCCGGGCTCTATACTGCGGCCCACCGGCTTGTGTTCTTTCTGCTCATGCTGGACCGTGTCTTCCAGGCGGTATTCCTTCCGGTGATAAGCCGGTACGTCAAGAGCAATATCAATCGGCTGGCCGAACTCACCGGGACCGCACTCAGGGTTATTCTGGCCATAGGGTTGCCGTTCTGCTTCGGGGTTCTGCTCCTGGCGCAGCCGGTAGTCCGGTTCGTATTCGGCCCGGACTATGCTCAGTCAGCACCAATCCTGCAAGTGCTTGTCTGGTTTTTCCTTTTGAGTCTTCTGAGCAGCCTTGCGGGTTTTACTCTGCTTGCATCAAGACAGGAGCGCCGCTTCGCCCGCAACACCGGCATTGGAGTGGCGGTGTCTCTGGTGTTGATTGGTACGGGTATTGTCCTGCTGGGAGGCCGTGGAGGAGCGGCCGGCATGGTCCTCGGCGAAGCGTGCATTCTCGGACTGATGGCTTATGATTTCCTGCGTATGGTCAAACCCAGAATCGGCTGGCGAATCATGATTCCTTTGCTGGCCTGTATTCCGATGGTGATAATCATGGTGCTGGTTCGCGACTGGAACTGGCTCATGGCCGCTCTGGCAGGAGGTGGGGCATATCTTGCAGCGCTCTTCCTGGGAAAGGGACTGACCCTTGATGACCTGGGGTTGATAAAACGACATGATTGGCCTGCTGGGCGCTGACCCTTTCTGGCAGGAGCTTCTGCGCCAGGAAGGAGTATGTTTTCAGAGACACGCGGCTGACCAGTTCGACGGTCTGGCGGTCTTGATACTTGACCAGGCGCCGTCCAAATCCGAAGCGGCACAGGTCAAGCGGTTCATGGATTGCGGCGGTAGCATCCTGGCCGGCGTTCCAAGCGCAGTAAAAGTCTGGCCAGAACTGAAATTCAGGAACCGGCACCTGAAGTACGTTGTGCCGGACCGGTCGGCCCTGTTCCGCAACACAGCAGTAATAGATTTGGAAACTGATGGCTCGGTTCTGCAAGAAGCGAACTGTGGTTTTACTCCGCAGGGCGCTGGCGCGGTATACGCAGGCCGGCTCGGCCAGGGCTGGGCTGTGCTGCTGCCGTTCGAATTGTCAGCCGTGCTTGCTCAGCACCGGTCCCGGCCCAGGTCGTTCTACGCCCGGACTCACAAACCTCTGTACGAAACGGTCGCAAGGGTGAATAGGGGAGAGGTGCGCCGGCTTGCTGCGAATGGACTCAGGTTCTTGCTGGCACAGACAGACCGGCCTTATGTCCGTCTGTCTTTTGTACCCGGAAGCCATAGCAGCATTTTCGGTTTCCGGGTGGATACGGACTTCGACCCTGTGGGTAGCATTCAAGCTGTAGCCGGCATAGCGGCCGAAGCCGGCATGCGGTTCAGTTGGTACTTGAATGTCGAGGCTCTTGGCCAGAACCTGAATAGGACGATACAAACACTGCTCAAAGGGCATGATATTCAACTCCACTGTTTTCATCACACTGTGTATCCTGATTATGAGCGCAACTTCACCAACCTGCAGAAGGGATGTGAGCTGATGCGCGAAGCCGGGGCGAATCCGCTGGGAACCGTGAGTCCGTATGGGGAATGGAACAGAGAATGGAACCAGGCGGTCACAAAGCTTGGCCTCTCGTATTCTTCGGAATTCAGCCTGGCTTATGATGACCTTCCTTTCCGTCCGGTCCTGAATGGAGACAAAGGAAAGGTGCTTCAGGTTCCGATACACCCGATAAGCTTTGGCCGGCTGGCTGCGGCCCGCTCAGCGCCCGAAGAGATGGTCAGATATTTCAAGCGGCACATTGACCTCCAGGCCCGACGTTCTGAACCGTGCTTTCTATATGGCCATCCGGGCAAGCTGACCCGGTTTGCCAATGAGCTTCAGGCGGTTCTCGGCTACGGAGTAGCACGGTGCGGCGCCTGGACCACGGTTACTGACTATGCGCGCTGGTGGATGAAAAGAGAAAAGGCCCGGTTCGGGCTGTCACAGAAATCAGGTCTTTTTATGGTCGAAGTTGAAACCGGTGCTGAGGATGTCGAGTTGGTCCTCGAACGCAAGGATTCCTGTGCCCGGGTTCCATTCCGGTCCCAGGAAATCGAGTTGGGCAGGCTGGACTGGCAGCCACTCCCGCCTGCAGCAAGGTTTGACCCCAGGGAGCTGGCTGCACGGTCCAGGACCTGGGTCGTATACTTCAGAGAAACTCTACGTCAGTTGCGCAAGAGAATGTTGGCAGGAAGGAGATGAGGCAGATGAAAGTACTGTTCGCAACCTTTTCGAGTGCGACGGTTCAGGGCGGAGGTGTCAGGGTCCAGGTCAACGCCCTTGCTCGCGAGCTTAATAGCCTGGGCGTAACCGTCGAGAAGTTCGATTCCTGGAAGGACTACAATCTCAAGGAGTTTGACCTGTTTCACCTTTTTGGTGCCCACGTAGGCACTTTTCACCTGGGCCGGGCAATGAAGAATCTGGGTGTCAGGCTCGTGGTGAGCCCGGTGTTCTATAGCCGGCGCTCGGCCAAACGGGTTGCAGCCATGGTGGGAATTGCGAAGCGACTGCGGAAAAGGGGTGGGTTCTGGACCGAACACATGTTCTGCAAGGAGTTGTGTGATATGGCTGATATGGTCCTGCCGAATACCCAGGCCGAAGCCGACTTGATAATGCGAGCCTTCTCAGTACCAGATGCCAAGGTTTCGGTTATTCCGAACGGTGTTGATGAAAGATTCTATTCTGCAAAGCCGGATGAGTTCGTCCGGGAATACGGCATCAAGGACTTCATCCTGTACACCGGTCATATCGGCTGGGGCAGAAAAAACACCCTCCTGCTGCTCAAAGCAGCTAAGGAAATCGGACATCCGACAGTTCTCATCGGCAAGGTTATGGAGAACGACTACGGCACGCGATGCAGGGAGCTTATCAAGCAGTCACCAAACATAACCCTTATTCCTGGGCTGGCGCCGGGTTCAGAATTGCTTGAATCGGCCTATGCTGCCTGCGACACCTTTGTTCTGCCGTCATTCTACGAGACACCGGGCCTGGCTGCGCTTGAAGCCGGGCTGGCAGGTGCCAAAGTCTGCATTACGAAATACGGTGGGACTGACGAATACTTCGGTTCTTATGCCACGTACCTGGACCCGTTCTCTGAAGACTCTATCAGGAAGGCTCTAGTCGAAACCGTGGCAAAGCAAAAGACACCTGAACTCCGTGAACACATTCATGAACACTTTTTGTGGGGAGAGGCCGGACAACAGCTCTTAGAAGCCTATCAGAAACTACTGGCAGGGCACCAGTAGCGGTACCCTGCCGTAGTTTACATAATGTCCCTTATCAGAACCAGACTTACCTAGAACTTAAACCACTTCTCGGCCAAGGCACCCACGCCGAGCGGGCACTTCCAGTACTTGCCGCCGGCAGATTTAACGATTCCGATTATCCCGAACACGACCAGCACAAGCCAGGCTAGTCCGGCGAGAATGGGAATGATAATCGTCAAGGAGAGTATGCCACCGACCAAGGTAAGCGCGGCATAGTAGATTGACATCATAATTCCTTGTTTGGCGTGGAACTTGGCGAACGCGTTCTCTTTCATGGAAAGCAAAGGCACGAGCCACAGTATGCCAACATAAGACAACCAGGCAATTCCCTTGGCTTTCGCTATGTCGTCGGTCGCCGGCTGTGGAGATGGCTGCTCAGGTGCCGGTGTTTCTACTTTCTTTTCTTCTTCCATTCTTTTTTCCTCCTTTAGTTCTTCTTAAGCAAACAGGCTACAATCTGAGGCGCTCGGCATAAACACCCAGAAAGGGCATATGCCAGTACCGGCCCAGAGCCGCCTGGACTATGCCTACAATCATGACAGCGATGTAGGCCAGGGAAACCAGGCCCCCGACGATATTGTGGATGACCCAGTCTATTCCTTGGAAAATGACCCCAAGCAGGATGATGCTGCCCAAGACACGTCCAAAGACTAAGTCAAGAATCCAGATTGCAATCCAGACCGCGATGAATGCAAGAAAAAGCACCAGGCTCTGCTTGCCGTGAAACCGTGCAAAGTCGTCCGGCCTCCCTACCAGCAAGGGAACGAAGAACAGAATCGGCAGGTAGCCGATAGCAGCCAGAACTGCAAATTCCTGTGCCGGCTTCTCCAGGTCATTCACGCCAGTATTTTGCTCCATAAACTGGTTTCTTAAACCTGAATCATTATAGTATGAGCCTGAATACTGTCAAGAAACACCGATGCCGGAAGTCTATCGGCTATGTTCCCAGCCGCCAGGACGAAATGTATGCTGCCTGTTCAGGTGTCAGCCGGTCAATCCTGATGCCCATAGTTCCAAGCTTGAGCCTGGCGATTTGCTGGTCAAGCGCCTCGGGCAGCTTGTACACCTTATTTTCCAGTTTGCCGCGATGGCGCACCAGGTATTCGGCAGCCAGTGCCTGGTTGGCAAATGACATATCCATAACCATGGCCGGATGGCCTTCGGCCGCAGCCAGGTTCACAAGTCGACCCTCGGCCAGCATTATCAAGCAGCGACCATTCTTGAGTTTGTGCTCAACGCAGAACCGGCGCAGGGTCCGCTTCGACCTGGTAATTTCATCTAGTGCCTTCTTATTGATTTCAGCATCAAAGTGACCGGCATTGCAGATTATGGCGCGGTCTTTCATTCCAAGCATATGCCTGCGGTCGATGACATTGATGTCACCGGTGACCGTAATGAACACATCGCCGGACCGGCACGCATCCATGAGCCGCATCACCCGGAACCCGTCCATCTTCGCCTCAAGGGCCCGGACCGGGTTGACCTCAGTCACAATGATTTCAGCGCCCAGCCCCTTTGCTCTAGCAGCCACTCCCCTGCCGCACCAGCCATACCCGCACACCACCACTGTAGAGCCGGCAAACAGCCAATTGGTTGCACGCAGGATTCCGTCGAGCGCAGACTGGCCGGTCCCATACCGGTTGTCGAACATGAACTTGGTCTGGGAATCGTTCACCGCGATAATCGGATAAGCCAGGACTCTGTCTTTTTCCATACTCCTGAGTCTCACGACCCCGGTGGTGGTTTCTTCAGTTCCGCCAATCACATCCGGAATCAGGTTGCGCTTTTTCGAGTGAAGGGTAGAAACAAGGTCAGCGCCATCATCGGTTGTGATTTCAGGACGATGTGCGAGCGCGGCATAGATGTGTTGATAGTATTGACGCCGGTTTTCTCCCTTTATCGCAAACACAGGTATCCCGTGGTCTCGCACCAGGGCCGCGGCCACATCGTCCTGAGTGGAAAGCGGATTCGAGGCGCAGAGCCGGACCGAAGCTCCAGCCGCTTTCAAGGTTGTCACAAGATTGGCGGTCTCCGAAGTAACATGCAGGCAGCAGCTCATTCTGACACCGCGTAGCGGCTTGTTCCGGCCGAATCTCTCACAGATATTGGCCAGGACCGGCATGAACTTCCCGGCCCACTCGATGCGGGTACGGCCGCTCTTGGCAAGTTTCAGGTCGGCTACATCGTGTTCAATCATCCTATCCTCCTTATTTTGCGGCCCGGCGCAGCTTATTTACCATGTCCAGTTTCTCCCAGGTGAAGAGTTCGACGTTCCGGCCGGCCTTGTCCTTGACCACGACCGGTTTCCGGCCGAAATGGCCACAGCAGGCTGTTGGTCGGTACATTGGCTTGCGCAGTTTCAGGTATCGAATCATGTCCAGCGGCCGTAAAGGAAACAGCTTCCTTATCAGCCGCACCAACCCGGGTTCTTCAATGGAGCTGGTTCCAAAGGTATCGATGGAGACTTCGGTCGGGTCGGCTCGGCCGATGACATAAGCCAGCCTTACCTCAATCCGGTCGCAGAGACCGGCTGCAACACAGTTCTTGGCAATGTGTCGAGCCATATAGGT
>JAUWNN010000277.1 GCA_030612625.1 Caldifarciminota bacterium | reverse complement strand
GTCAAGCAGTCCCCGTTTTTCGAACCGTTCTATCAGGGCGAGCCGGGCCGGGACATAACGCGGGTCCCCAGTTAGTGCCTGGTGGATTTCAGAGTCGGCCCGGGCCATAAGGCCTGCCTTGGCCAGGGCGATGGCGTGGTTGCGCCGGACCGGGGCAGAGTTCGGTTCGATGCTGACCGCCTGGCCAAGATAGACCAGCGCGCTTTCCGGCTCTTCGTTGGCAATGAAAGCCAGCCCGAGGTTATTGAGAACCTGGGCTGAGCCGGGCCTCAGTTGGTTGGCGTTGCACAGGTGGTGCAGGGCCTGGTCATGGTCGCCCTGCTGGCTGAGCAGAATGCCGGCATTGATATGGGCGCGAACATGCTTCGGGTCAAGGGCAAGTGCTTTGCGGTAGAGCCGGACCGCTGAGTCAGGATGCTCGAACCGGACAACATTGGCAAGGTTGGCAAAAGCACTGGGTGCGGCCGGGGCTTCGGTGGCCATTGCCGAGAACAGGTTTGCTTCATTGTGCCAGACGGCCGAACGGATCGCCGTGTCGGCACCGAACGCAATGCTCACAAGTCCCAGCATCGTTCCGGCGAGCTTTCTAATGACGATGCGGCGGTGGAGCAAACGGGAGAGCAGGGTGATAACGATTATGACCAGGCCGGCTGATGGAAGGTAGAGCAGCCTTTCCGCGGCCTGAGGCCCTATCGGGATAAGGATTACCGGGAGCAGGAACAGTATCGTCCAGGCGTATCCCAGAAGCGACACCCAGAACCGGCGCCGGATTGCCAGCAGCGGCAAAGTGACGATAAACAGCAGTGCGATAATGGCGTTCGAAGTGAGGCCTGCGGAACCCGAGACAGCAGGGAATTTGACCTGGTGGGCAAAAGGCCAGAAGAACATCCTGACATAAAGGCCAAAGGTATTGGCAACTTCGATATAGCGGTTGAAGGCCGAGCCCAGGGCCAGTCCGGGCAGTGCCGCGCCAACCAGATGGGTATGCAGGAAGAAATAGCCGACCGCTATCAGGAGAGTTACTCCGATGAGCAGCCAGTAGCCCCGGTAATAGCGGGTCTGGCTCAAGAGCGGCGCAAGCCCGACCAGCACCGGGAACAGGATGGCGGTTTCCTTGCTGAGCAGCGCCAGAGCAAAGCCGATTGGAACAGGCAGCAGCCACCAGGAATTCCTTTTGCGCAAAGAGCGAAGCAGGGCAAAGGTGGCTATACAGAGGAACAGCGTCAACAAGAGGTCGGTCCGGCCGGAAATGAATGCGGTGGATTCAACATGGGACGAATGGGCCGCGAAAAGCAGTGCTCCCAGTCCGGCCCAGACCCCGGAGCGAAGGAGTTCCCAGATTACCAGGCCGACCGCAACCGCGGCCAGCGCACCCAGGATTGTGTTGATAAGGTGGAAGTAGCCGGGATTCAGACCGGCAAGCTTGAGGTCGAACCAGAAGCTGAGGATGGTGAGAGGCCGGTAAAAGGCCTGAGCTGTGCCTTCAGGGGGGTCAGGTGTTCCGGCCCAGAAACCCCGGCTGAAAAACTCCCAGGGCTCTGATTGGGCGAGCAGGTCGTTTTCGCTGATGAGTGAGGTGTCGTCCCAGACAAAGTCGTAGTCAATAGTTGGCAGATAGAGCAGAACCGCGGCCAGTGCGACAGCCCCAAGGACAAGGGCGATACCCGACCGCGTGCGCAGCCTGTCAGCAAGCGAGCCGGGTTCCATCAAGAGAGTTTCTTCAGAACCTTTCCCAAGTCAAGGCGAGCAGATGAACGGCTGGCAGTTTGCTGCCAACCGCTGGCCGCCAGGAGCGGAGAGCGGAAAGCGGTCTTGGGAAAAGCTAGTTGGTGCTCAACTGGTCAAAGAGGGGAAAGAGCGTTTCCTCTTCCCGTCTGAGCCGGATTCTGAGGATTGTCAGCAAGGCACCGTGGTCGGTAGCGAATTCTATCAGCTTGGGCTTGCCTTCTCGGTACTTCTCAAAGAAGCCCTCGGCCAAGTCGGTGACAATCTTCATGTCGTTATTCATTCGCTTGAGCTGGGCTGCGAGCCTTTTGTCCTGCTTTGCCGCTTTCTCAAGCGCCGGGTAAAGCTTGGTCTGCTCCGCACTTATATGGCTGCGGAGCAGTTTCCGTACTCGTTCGAGCCTTGTACGGCCTTCGTCAGTACGGAATTGACGCGGACGTATCCCGGCAAGGGCGTGCTGTAATTCGACGTGCTCGGTCTGAAGGTTCTTAACCAACTGATGCAAGTTTTCTCCTTCCCATTCCCACCTTTAGTTGAACTGTTATTATACAGACTTTCTGGCGGATTTCAACAGATTTCTGGCAGGGTCTAGCGCGGGGGTGAATTCCAGAAGGTGATTTCCTCAAGGGCATGCCGGCGGAGTTCTTTGGGTTGGAACCCTGGTGCCGGGTAACCGACGGCTATCAGGGCTATCGGCCGAAATCCTTTACCTTTGAGACCAAGGTGCTTTATCAGTGCCCGGCCATCAAACCAGCCGACCCAGCAGGTGCCGAGCCCCTGCTCGGCCGCGGCCAGGACGAAATGCTCGCCCGCGATGCCGGCGTCCACAAACTGGAACGGAGTTCCCTGGACCATGCGGCCCAGTTTGTTGACGAGCAGGCTCTCCTTGATGAGCAGGGCGACAAGGACCGGCGCGCTTGCGAAGTTGCGGGATGCGGCGTAAATGCCTTTGAACACGGCGTCGGCCATGGCCTGTTTCTTTTTCGGGTCATTGAACACTACAAACCGCCAGGGCTGGCCGTTTTCAGCCGACGGCGCAAGCCGGGCTGCTTCAAGGCACAGTTCCAGCTTTTCCTTTTCCACCGGCCGGTCGCTGAATCTCCGCACCGACCGGCGCAGCCGACACAGGTTCAGGAACCCGGAATCATTCAGCATCGGTTCAGAATCTAGCCCGGCCAGGCCGTGCGGTCAAGCCGGACTTCGGGCCGGCTCAGTTTCGTAGTGACGGCGCTGCCGTCGTTGCGAGCGAAGCGCGGCAACCTTCTGGAAATTAAGGGGACATAATACTTAATTCTTGCCCTCAGCACCATCGAATTCTCGGATACAACGGACAGCGCGCGGCGTGACGAAATAGTGAGGCTGGTCGAGCGAATGCTGAAGCTGCACAAGCGCCTGAGAGACTCCTGCGCCAGGATATCCTGACAGGCGATGGGCAAGCCTGGCGGTAGGTCGCCAACAGACACCAGGACCAGGACAAACCTGGTCGCCCCTTATTGAGCCGAGCCCGCTGCGGAGTGGGCTGCTGAGTCAGCAGCGGACCGAGCTGCTCCAGAGCTGCTGGGAGGTCACTGGGGAGGTGGCTCTCGATTTCAGCTCGGATTTCAGCTTCAGGTTCAGCATAAAGCAGAGCCTGAACCGGAGTTTCAGAAAGAGCGTCTTCTGCACAGCAAAGCCGACAATGAACGAAAGCACGTTCGACAGCTTCGAAGAGAAAAGCAAAGACAGAATCAAAGACAGCAGAAAAGACAGAAGCTTCTTCAGTCCAAAGCACACAAACAAGCCCAGTTCAAAGCTCAGCTTGAACCAGAGCGTGAACGAGAACCTGCCTTACACAATGAAACAGAACATCAAACTCAGCACAACTCGCCGCATGACGCAATATACG
>JAUWNN010000235.1 GCA_030612625.1 Caldifarciminota bacterium | reverse complement strand
CGCCGCGCGCGGAAAACGGCGGGCCACAAGAAACCGAACGAATCATAAGATAGGTTGTGTCCCGACAACTCTGTCCCCATAACTCCAGGAGAAGGAAATCAAGAAGTTCGGCGAATACCGGCACCCAACGCCTCGTCCTCGAAGCCTGGGACCGCCTGTTTGGAGGGACACAATGAGAAGAAGCAAGACACAAGCAACCGCCAACCCTACATCACCCTGATGAAGATACTACACACGTCCGACGTCCACTTGGGTATGCGTTTCGCCAGCTACCCCGAAGTCCAAGAGGAACTGCGCGAAGCGCGATTCGCGGCGCTCGCGAAGTGCGTGGAACACGCCAACGCGAACTCCGTCGACCTGCTGACGATAGGTGGAGACCTGTTTGACCGAACATCGGTGGCTATGGAGACCCTAGCTAGATCGGCCGACATACTCAAGAGCCTCCAGGACGGGTTGGTCGTAGTCCTACCCGGCAACCACGACTTCCTGTCGCCAGAACAGGGCTCACTTTGGTCTAAGTTCCGCGAAGCTGCGGCCGGCAACACTTTGATCCTGACGAAGTCCGAACCGTATGACCTACGGCAGCACGAGGTCGATGCATGTGTCTACCCAGGCCCTTGTACTTCAAAGCACTCGGCCGAGAACGCAATCGGCTGGATACGTGAAGCCAAACACCCAGATGCCCGGTTCCACATAGGAATGGCGCATGGCAGCCTTGAAGGGCTTTCCCCGGATTTCGACGGCGCGTACTACCCCATGACCGAAAGCGAACTCCTGGCCTGCCACCTCGACGTTTGGCTGATGGGGCACACACATATCCCTCACCCTGCCCACCCATCTGCGCGGGACCGCATCTTCTTCCCCTCCACTCCTGAGCCAGATGGTTTTGACTGCCGCCACAGAGGTCAAGCGCTTCTGATAGAAATCGAGGACGACAAGAAACTGGCCGTGCAGACCCTACCGACGGGCAAGTACGCGTTCAAACACGAAGATGCTGAGGTCAACTCATCCGAGAACATCACAAACCTCGCTAGCCGCTTTGACAGGGAAGACTGGAACAACACCCTGCTGAAACTGCGTCTATCAGGCAGACTCAGTCGGGATGCATTCGCCGAGCTCGCGCCAGCAGTCGAATCGATAAGAAGGCGTACCAAGTGGCTTGATATCGCCCTGTCAGACGTGGCTATGGCGGTCACTCGCGATGACGTCAACCGGGAGTTCAGCAAGGACTCCTTCCCGCACCGCCTGCTCTCCACTCTTGCTGACAAAGACGACAGCCAGGCGTTGCAGGTGGCCTACGAGATATTGCAGGAGGCACGGCGATGAGACTGCGAGGAATCTACATCGACTCCTTCGGCGGAGTGGCAAACCTGCGCCTACAACTGGAGGAGGGCTTGAACGTAGTGGTCGGGCCAAACGAGGCTGGCAAGACTACTCTTTTCGAGGCAATTCAGCAAGTCCTATTCTGCCAGTCGAACCTGACTTCTGGCCAGTTCAGGAAGCAGCTGGGTAAATTCGTGCCCGTAACTGGCGGTGATACGATTTGCGTGTCTCTTGAGTTCTCTTCGAACGGGGACAGGTACACACTAGAGCGTAGCTGGGGAGGTACCCACCGCTCGGAACTGGTCCTCCCCGATGGCTCCAGAGTCACGGACGACAAGGCAATCGCAGAGAGGATTCAGGAGCTTCTGATAGTACCCGAGGGAACTTGCCGCTCGGTAATGCTAGCCCCCCAGTCCCGAATCCTCGATGCTGTGAAGGATGTTGCCGAGAAACCGGAAATCCAGCAGGCGTTGGGTGATGTGCTGCGCGGGGCCGTCATGCAACTCGATGGCGTCTCGGTGGACGGATTCCTCAGCGAACTAGAAGAGAGACTCAAAGCAACCTGCGCCCGGTGGGATTTTGCCAGCAGCTACCCAGAGAGCAACCGGGGAATCGAGAACCCCTTTGCAAGGGGAATTGGCGCTATCGTGAAGAAGTTCTACGAGAAAGAACAGACACGATTGGACCGCGAGCGCGCCGTCGCCTACGAGGAACGTCTGGACGAACTCAACATCCAACTTGCCTCGTCCAAAGAGAAGCTAACGGAGCTGGACAGCTTCCTGTCCTCTCGCAAGTCAGCCGGTGACGACGCCCAGAAACGAAGGGGGCTGGAAGGGGCAAGGACGACTGCGGATCTGCAAGGACAGCAACTCACGAAGGCAACGGAGGAATGGATTAGGCTGGAGTCTGAACAGTCCAGGCTAGCTACCGGCTTGCCTGATCTCGAGAAGAAAGCCAAATCCGCTGCCGACAAAGAGGCGACGGCCAAGAAGCGCGAGGCAACACGAGCACTCCGGGAGCAGCTCGGCCGAGTTCGGGAAAGGGAAGCCACCCTGAACAAGGCCAAAGAGGCGTTAGCTGGCGTCAAGGGAATCGAAGATTCGAACATCGACAGCGCTCGGCAGATCAAGGAACGTCTGGCAGAGATCTCGGGAGAACTCAGCTCGAAACGCTTGGGCCTCTCATTCAAGGCGCTATCACCAATCAGCCTAACCTCAGAAGCAAACGGCAATCCATCTGAGAAACACGAACTCGCGGATGGCGAGAGCTTGCAGGTCAGCGGAGAGGGCGCAATCAAGCTCTCGCACGAGCAATGGCAGCTTGAAGTGAAGTCGGGGGTATCTGACAACCAGAAGCTGATTGAGGAACGTTCCCGACTGACGGCGAAGCTCAACGCAGATCTCTCCGCTCTCGGGGTCGAGTCTATTGATGAGGCCATCGAAACGAAGCGGGACTACGTCTCCAAGAAATCGGCAGTCGAAGCTGCAAAAGGGGAACTGACGCGTGAGCTCAGCGGAACCACGATCGAGGACCTCAAGAAACAAGTCCCCGCCGACGAGGATGCACAGCAGACCAATATCGACCTGGCTACTATCGTTGAAGCCAAAGTGACCGCTGAGCAGAATGCTAAGCAAGCGAGGGACTCGCTCGAGGACGCCAAAGGGAAAATCAGAACCTACGTCGATGAGCACGAGTCGAGGAGCAAACTGGTGCTCAAGCTAGCAAACGCATCAGCTGCGGTCGACAAACTCGATGAGCAGTTGGCAAACCTGACGCCTTTGCCCGAGGAATTCGAGACTGCGGACGACCTACTACAGGCTATCGCAGCAAAGGACGCTGAGAGAGAACGGCTTCGCGAAGAACTCAACCAAGTGCGTGTCGAATTGGCTGGTGCCGAAGCCGATGCCCCGGAGTCTTCCTCTGAGGAACTGAAGGCGCTCCTCAAGACCCGTGAGCAGGAGTTGGGTGACGAAATCCGCAAGGGCGAGGCTCTGCGGCGGCTTCTCGCAACCACAAAAGAGATGCTGGAGACTGCCGACAGCTGCACATTCGACGGATTGAAGAAGTCAATTGAGCTTGCCGTTGCCAAGATGACCTCCGGTCGGTACAAGACGGTCAGCATGTCGGAGGGCAAACCGGAGGGATTCGCCCGAGCCGACGGCAAGAACCTCCCCTATGACCTGCTCTCGACCGGCACGAAGGATGCCCTGGCGCTTGCCCTTCGTGTGGCGATCGCCGAACAGCACCTGGCGGGTCGGGAAGGTTTCATGGTGATGGACGACCCGCTGGTGGATCTCGACGACGACCGACAGGAAGCGGCAGCGGAGTACCTACGTGAGAAGGCCGCCAAAATGCAGATCGTCGTCCTGACATGCCACCAGCGACACGCCGACTTGCTGGCCGGCACCGTGCATCGGCTTGACGGACCGCAGAAGAGCAAAAGCGAGGGATAGGATGTTGAGAGTCCTACAGAGAATCTGCTGGAACGAGGAGGGTTGGCGCAAGCCAGCCGGCACCTGTCGACACGAAGACGGCTACCCGGGATTACCCGGGACACTTCCCATATTTTAGAGTTCTAATCCTCGGTAGTCCGGCGAGCATTCAGATGAGCTTTCGGACGGGCGTCGAATGGAGCGTCCGCCGCAATCCGCTCCCTCCTCCTCGCCCGCGACCGACCGAGCAAGCGCAACCCAACCCGCCGCGCCGGAAAGGCAAGCAAGAAAAGGAAGTAGACGAAGTCGGATGGGAAGGAGATAGGTATGTGTATCCCCAGAACTCCTGCCCCGTAACTCCTCAGGCTCCCGGAACACACCGGGAACCCTGCCCCCGATTCAGGTAATCGGTAGTGGCAGCCGGGCGCGAGCCTCAGCGCTCCAGGACTACCTTCCGGGTCCAGGTCCCTTCTTCTGTCCTGACGCAGGCGAAGTAGATACCGGAAACCTGTCCTGACAGCTCAAGCCGGATTTCGGTTCGCCCGTGACCGGGTGTCGCTTCGACCACTTTGCGTCCCTGGGCGTCGAATACAACCGCGCTCTCGATTGCCCGGGACGATGACACGCGCAGCACGCCGGTGCACGGGTTGGGCCCGATTCGCAGGTCCGGCCTGTCCCCTGCCCCGACTCCTTCGGCCACCGGGCTTGTCACCACCCGGGCCTGGTGATTGAGGTTCAGGAACGGACCGTTGTATCCTGCAACGAAATCGCTCCTGTCCTGGATACCGCCGGCCGCGTGCGATTTCCGCGGCACCAGCATTCAAGTTGAAACCGACCCCTGGTCCGCGGCCGGGTCGTACGCTTCCACGATGTCG
>JAUWNN010000056.1 GCA_030612625.1 Caldifarciminota bacterium | reverse complement strand
AACATAGTTCAAGCGCGACTCTTGGTGTCGGGTTACATCGGATTCCAGGCAGTGGGGCGAGATTTTGTCTCGCCTGATTTTTTTGAGGAGGCCCTATTGCGTGGTCCTTATCTTCTGAGACCGCTGCAAGTGGATATCTCTGTGCCCAGCCGCGTAGGCGGAGTGTACTGCCTTGGCAAGAATCCCCGGCAGGTGGTGGTTGTTGGTCGGGCCGAGCGGAATCTACATGATGCGATTAAGTCCTACTGGAAAGAGTACGAGTTCTTCTGGTATGAGCCGGCTCTGTCGTCCAGGCAGTGTTATGTCGACCACTG
This sequence comes from Caldifarciminota bacterium, assembly GCA_030612625.1. GTDB lineage: Bacteria > Hydrothermota > Tepidihabitantia > Tepidihabitantales > Tepidihabitantaceae > UBA3079. The sequence continues at coordinate 13,407 of JAUWNN010000056.1, read as the reverse complement.
TTACCACTATCACAAGCAACTGGATAATGGCGGGCTGGATGACATCACCCATCCTGTTCCACCCGAGAATGTAGATGCCAAGTGTCCGGTTTGCGGTAAGTAGCGGTCTGTTGAATGCATAGCGCAGAATGCGCATTACGCCGGAGGCCAGCGTCAAGCGTTGAACCTAGTGCGTCGTGCGTAACTCGAACCGGTCGGGTCTGACACGGTCGAGAAGTTCGGCCAGCAGCGAGCTCTCAAGTTTCAGATAGAGTTGTCTGTCAGTCTCCGGTCTTAATCCCAGAGCGAATCCTACAGACAGGTTTGTTGGCAGCAAGTGCGCAAGAACCAGGTCGGCCCTGAGTTCTGCACCGATTCCGAGCCTGGAGTTTCCCCAATCCTGACTTGTGGGCAGACAGCGGTTCCAGACCATTGCCCAGTCGGAAAACAGGGCCAGGTTGATGTTGCGCAGGAAGAGCGGGCCAAGGCCCGGACCTCTTTCAGGCCAGCAGAGCGGGGTGCGGAACTGGAGCCCGGTCGCGATGATGCTCCGGCCCGGGTCTGATTGCACAGAGAACCCGCGCACTTCGAGAATTCCAGGCCCAGGATGGATATGCCAGACGGTGTTGGCCGATGTGTCGCCGAATGCGGTGCCGGCAGCGATGCGCAAGCGCAAGCTCTGGGTTCGCGGCGGAGAGCCGAGATACTGAGTGTGATATGCGAGCAGTCTTGCCCGGTCGCGCGGGCTGATGATTGACCTGGATTCGAGGTCGGTAGAGAATCCGGTCACGCCTCCCTGGCTCGGGGCTATACCGAACCGGTAGCGGAAGGCATTGGACGTGGCAAGCCCGAGATTGAACCGGGTGGTGAACTGGGTGTCGTGCCGGGCCAGGGTGCCTAATCCGAGCCAGGTCGTGCGGCGGGTCGTGCGGAATGGAAATTCGAGATTGAGTCCGGCGCTCTGGGAGTCAAAGTCGAAGTCTCCGGACAGTTGAATCACGGGATAGTACCGGGAAAGCTGGTACTGAATATTGAGAAACGGGGTGCGGCCAAATCGGTAGCCGGCGGCAGCAAGATACCGGTGGAACTGGAGCGCATCCCAGCCGAATGTGAACGCACCAAGGCTCCAGGAGCTGTCAAAAGCAATGAGAGGCAGCCACAGTTTGGGCAGGATAGTAGGGAAAGGATTGTAATAGTAAATGTCGGATGTCGTAGGGTGACACCCTTGCGCTACGCAGGGTGTCACCCTTGGTCGTAATCGGTCATTCTGATAGGGTTCGGCCGGGTGCCAGGCCCGGGCATTGAGTCTGGTAAGGCAGATGTCATCGCCTTGGGCAGAATGGGAGACCAGGGCGATGGTCCGGTTGTCGGGCGAGACTGCTGGTTCGAACAGACCATAAAGCACATTCGAGCAGCGGTAGGTTTGCTGCGTTTCAACCGAGTATGCGTAGAGGTTGAACACGCCGGTCCGGTCCGACACAAAGAACAGATGCCGGCCGGTGCGGGACCAGCTTGGCGAAAGGTCGTTGGCCCGGTGTTCGGTGACCGGTATGTGCCAGCCGGTAGAGAGGTCAAGAAGCTCGATGTCGGCATAGCCGCCCGGACGGTTGACACCGACCGCAACATAGCGACCGTCCGGTGAAAAGCGCGGGGAATGATACGCGGTCGGGCTTTCGGTTTCGGTCAGGTTCTGGATTTCGCCGGTAGAGAGAGCAAGAAGCATCAGGTCGTTTCGGCCATTGTGAGAGGAGACAAATACCAGGGAACAGGTGTCAGGGCTGAAGTCCGGGTCCTGGGCACGCAGGCCATGGGTGAGCCGGCGCACGGTTCCCTGGTACAGGTCGAGCGCAAAGATGTCTGAGTAGTCATAGTAGTTGTTCCGATGGAGCTCACTGAATGCGAGCCGGCGGCCGTCAGGGGACAGGCTTATGTTTCCTGTAACCCGGCCGCGATGGAGCACCCTGGTGTGGTGGCCGGCAGTGTCAACAGCTTTGATGGCCGGGTACTCCTTGCCGGTCCTTGAGATGTAGTACAGTTCGGCTCCGGTGCGTGACCAGAAGGGTGAGCTGGTGGAAAAGCCTTGCCCGGTGATTTGCTTGAGAGGAGTGAGGGGTTTCTGGCGCAGGCGGTGTTCGGTGGATTCGGCGTGGCGGACAACCGCGTTCTGCCATTGCTGCCAGAGACGATGGAAACCGCTGCCAAAGGTGCGGCGCGCATGGAAGTTGTCGAAGAACGGAACTCCGCCGGCATGGCGCAGGCTGTACCGGTCCCAGATTCCGGGGTCGCTTCTATCAGCCAGGTACTGGTAGAACAGCCCGCCGTACAGATACGGTGCCCTGCCTCCCGGATAACGCTGAAGCTCATAGCTGCCGCATTGGTCGATGGGAAGCAGTTTTCCTGCTCGGGCCGCAGCCCGAATCATCATGTCGTATTCCGGGCTTGTGAGCCGGCCGAAGTCAGTGAGCCGTGTTTCATAATACTGGGCATACCCTTCAAGGGACCAGATTGGCATCAGGGCGTTGGCCAGAACGGCGCGGCCGAAAACTCTGCGGAGACCGACTGTGATTCCCCTTGTCATGTCCATCTGGATGATGTGGGCGTATTCGTGCACGAGCAGGGTGCGGAGCCAGTCGTCGTAGTTTGTCCGGGAGCCGGCCGGCAGAAAGGGGAGGATAGTGATAGTGTTGTCAGGCAAAGGTGCGGCCCAGCCGTTGGCATAGTCGAAGAAGTCGGCGATAATAACCTGAGTCGGGCTTTGTGGGGTCCAGTTGGTGAGTCCGGTCAGTTTATCATGAACATCTTCGGCAAGTGCGGCGACCCGGCCGGCCAGTTCCCTGGCATCGTCATCCGGCTTGCCATGGCTGGAGAAGTGAACCGCGAAATGGTCGGTTTCAAGCGTGTACCAGTTGAGCCCGGGGTCGATGTTCAGAGAACCGGGAAGGTATGAAACCAGGCAGAGGAGGAGCAGGAGGGTCATCAGAGCACCAGCCTTTTGATGATGATTGTGGCATAGGACCCGGAAGGCAGGAAGAACGAGAGTCTGAGTTTTTTCCGGCCCGGATACAGGTCGTCCGGTTCCGGAGAAGAGAGGTTCAGTCCCGAGGGTGAGACCAGGGCCTTGCGTTCATAAGGTTTAAAGAAAAGGCCATGCATACGCAGCTGGAGTTTGAGTCCGGTCAGCTCCAGTCCTTCGCGAGCCAGGACACTATCGGTTATGCTTGCGACCCGGTCGCTGGTGAACCGGGCGCCCGGGCCGGGCGCAGGGATAATGAGTTTCTTCAGGTAGCGGTGCTGTTTCGGGGCAAGCTCTTCATAGAAAAGGAATGTCCCTACTGAGTAGCCAAGCTGCCGGGTTCGAACTTTGAGCCGAGTCAGAACCTCGGCCATGATCTGGTTCCAGAAATAGGCCTGGTATGCGTTGATGAAGAGCTCGAGCAGAGGACGGGGCAGAAGCTGAACCGCGCCTTTGAAGTCAGAAGGGCGAAAGGCAAGATGCTTGAGCGCATCCTTTGCTTCAGTTGGCGCAAGCCTCAGACAGGAGCGCCAGTCGCGCCAGTTTTCCCGCAGGAGTTTCCTGGTGCGCCGGGTTCTTGAATCGTCAGCAGCACAAGGGGTGGCAAGAAACAGCTTGAGCGCGCCGTTGTAATGTCTGTCAATCAGCTTCCGGGCCACAAAACCCTGGCCGTGCCGGGCCGAGCCGAAACGCTGGTCATCGTAGTAGTTGGGCACGCCGAACCTTGTAACCAGGGGAAGCGCGGCTCTGACAGCATCAACTTCTTTGTCGGGCAAAGCGCGCAGGACTATGTTGAACCGGTTGCCCAGCAACTGGTCCCGGGTTACCGGTTCATAAGCCATACCGGCAAGCCTGAGCTTGTAGTTGGTTTCGGTTATGTTACTCGGACCTTTGCCTCGGATTGAGAGGTACTGAATCGAAAGGGAATGGCGGTCTTTCAGTCCGGCCCGGCTGATGCGGGGCAGGTGATGGCGGCGTTCCAGGTCGCGGATGACATCAAGGGTGTTCCAGTGCTTTTTCTCCAGGCGGTAGACGGAATAAGGGCCGCGTTTCGTCAAGCGCAGCTTCAGTTTTTCCTCGACCCGGAAATCCTCGGGCCGGCATTTCACTTTCATCCGGTCAGTGCTGCCACCTGCTCGGCCGTGCCGGCGGTTGTCACTTTGAGTTCGTGGTCGATGCGGCGGGCAAGGCCCATGAGCACCCGGCCCGGACCTATTTCCAGGAAGTCGGTGCAGCCGAGCTCCCGGGCGCTTGTCATCGTTTCGACCCATTGCACCGGGCTTGTGAGCTGGCGGGCAAGCGCAGTCCGGATTTCCTGTACTGAGGTTGCGGGCTTGCCGGTGACATTCGGAATCACCGGGCAGCAGGGTTTCCGGATTTCGAACCGGCTCAGATAGTCCGAGAACTCGGCGGCTGATTCCTCAAGCAAGGGCGAATGGAATGCGCCCGAGACCGGAAGCAGGATTGCTCTGAAAGCGCCCCGCTCTCTGGCAAGTTCAGCGACTTTCTTGACCGCGGGAACTTCACCTGAAACCACGGTCTGTTTCGGTTCGTTGTAGTTGGCCGGCACGACAGTGCCGTCAACTTCGTCGCACAGGCTTTGGACCGCTGAGGCCGGGATACCGATGATTGCGGCCATTGTGCCCGGATTCTTTTCACCTTCGGCAGCCATCAGCTCGGCACGTTTCCTGACAAGGTTGAGCACTGACTTGAAATCGAGTGCCCGGGCAGCGTACAGGGCCGGGTACTCACCCAGGCTGTGGCCGGCAACCAGGGCCGGTTCCATTTCCGGCAGTGTCGCCAGCACGGCCAGGGAATGGACAAGGATTGCGGGCTGGGTGAAGCGGGTCTGGCGCAGCTTGTCTTCGGGTCCCTGGAAAGAGAGCTCGCGAATGTCCATTTCCAGGATGTCAACGGCCCGGTCATACACGTCGCGGGCCGGCGGGCACTTGTCATACAGGTCAGCGCCCATACCAACATACTGCGCGCCCTGGCCTGGAAACAGGAATCCGATTCTGTTGGTCATTTCTTCTCCTGTTATTCTGCTAAGCTTCTGTTATCACCGGCGACGCCGGCGCGTCTTCGCAGCCATCATAGACTCTGTTTCGAAGGTGTCAATGCTGAAAGGGTTCAAGGGTTGGAGAAAGGGTTCAAGGGTTCCAGGGTTCTAGGGTTCTAGGGTTCGGTCCCTTGAACCCTTGACCCCTTGAACCCTTTTCTTGGAGGCAGAGGCCGGTAGTGATTGACTCCTGCAGCGGCAGGGGTATTATGCCTGCTTATGCGTCTGCTGGTTGCCATCGCTTTCCTGTACATGTCCACCTGGGCGGTCCCGGTCGGCTATGTTGAGATCAAGGTCGATGTGGCACCGGCCGAGGTCTATCTGGACAATCGGCTGGTGGTCGTGGATTCTGCGGGAACGATAGTCGAAGCCAGGCCGGGCAAGCACTTTGTGAGTCTGTTCCAACCGAAGAAGGTGTATCAGGCGTTCAGGGATGAAACCCCTGAGCAGTTCTGGACTCCGCTGCGCCGGCAGCGGGCAATCAGTGAGTCGCGCCGGCTGTTGTCCAGCTATGAACGGGGCGCGGTCCGGGTCGGCACGAAATGGATATACCTGGTGCCTGACGATACGGTGACCGTGCGTCTGTCAGCGGCCAAGGTCAGAGAGACCTATCACCGCGACTCGGCCTGCGTGCTGACGACGTTCGTGGGCTGGACTCTGCTTGTCGGCGTCGGGATGGTTGTGAGCATCATCCTGTCGCGACTGGACTCATGACGCGTTACGCATGACGCACAATGCATTACGCATAACGCAATACGCAACACGCCGGATGCCGGCGTCAAGCGTTGAGCGTAATGCGTCATGCGTCTTGACACCGGGATGGCGGCGATTATCATGCGATGTTCTCCATGAATCTGTATGAGTTGATTAAGCGGAAGCGCGACCGGGGCAGGTTGACCCGCGGCGAAATCCAGGACCTGGTGGCCGGATATGTCAAAGGCGATGTGCCGGATTACCAGATGGCAGCCTGGCTGATGGCGGTCCATTTCCGGGGAATGAACGCAGATGAGACTACCGCTCTGACAATGGCGATGATGGATTCGGGCAGGGTCTTTGACCTGAGCGGGCTTGATGTCCCGAAGATTGACAAACATTCCACCGGCGGGGTCGGAGATAAAGTGTCGCTGATTCTTGGCCCGCTTGTGGCGGCCTGCGGGGTGGCTGTGCCGATGGTTTCAGGTCGCGGTCTGGGCCATACCGGCGGGACCCTGGACAAGCTGGAATCGATTCCTGGTTTCCGGACCAACCTGAGATTCAAGGAGTTCTACCAGAACCTGGATGAGGTCGGGCTGAGTATCATGGGCCAGACCAGGGAGCTTTGTCCGGCGGACAGGAAGCTGTATGCTTTGCGTGACGTGACCGCTACGGTTGATTCGCCGGCCCTGATTGCGGCCAGCATAATGTCCAAGAAGCTTGCTGAAGGGATTGACGGCCTGGTCCTTGATGTCAAGACCGGAATCGGCGCATTCATGAGCCGGACTCCTCAAGCGCGGCGTCTTGCCCGGGCGATGATACGAATCGGCGCGAAGATGGGCAAGAAAGTGGTGGCGCTGGTGACCGGGATGTGGGAGCCATTGGGTCAGGCAGTAGGAAATGCGGTTGAGGTCGTTGAGGCGATAGAAGCGCTGAAAGGGAATTGGCGGATGGACCTGGAAGAGGTCACGATGGCCCTGGGTGAGGAGATGCTGGTTCTGTCGGGCCGGGCGCACAGTTTTGCCCAGGCGCGGCGGCTGCTGATGCGGGCGTTGACTCAGGGAAAGGCGCTGGACAAGTTCGGGCAGATGGTGAAGGCACAGGGAGGGGACTCGAAGGTTGTGGACGACTACAGCCTGCTGCCTCAGGCCAGACATACCATTGAGGTGAAGGCCGGTTCAACCGGCTATGTCAGGACAATTGACGCGCTCCATGTCGGGCTTCTGAGTGTCGAGCTGGGCGCGGGAAGAAAGAAAGTCAGGGCCAGGATTGACCGTTCGGTCGGGTTTGTGTTCAAGAAGAAAGTGGGTGACAGAGTTGGACAGGGTGATGTTATGGTTGAGGTGCTGGCGTCCAATGCAAAGCAGGGGGCGGAAGTCGCAGCAAGGCTTTCTGAGCACGTTGTGCTCTCCAAGTCCCCGCCAAGAAACGGCGGTCGGGTTATTGCCCGACTGACCAAGGTCTAGTTGCGCGGTCGGACAGCGCTTTCCGCTGTGCTCCGATTCCGCGTTCGCCCCCAGAACCGAGATAGAAACACAAAGCGTGCCCTGAGCCCTTCGCTTCTGTCATTTCGAGCTTGTCGAGAAATCCCGTCTGGGCTCAGGGTGAACTCCGTCGAAGGGACACAAAGTCACGAAGGCCAGGACTCAGAAGTCACAAGGCTTTGCGCCGCCTCTGTCACTCTGAGCGCCAGCGAAGAGTCTCACGTCATCGAACCAACCGAGATTCTTCGTCGCTACGCTCCTCAGAATGACACTGCTTCTCGGCTTCTGGTCTGCTACTTGGTGCTCTTAGTGTCCCCCACGCCCGCGTCATTGCGAGGGAGCCCCCACGGCCACGTCATTGCGAGCGAAGCGAAGCAATCTTCCGGTGGCCTCGGGGCAGGCTCCGCGACCGTGGCAATCTTCCTCGTGGGCTCGGGGCATGCTTTGTGTTAAGATTCCTATATCGGTTTCCGTGTTCGCCAGGTAGTTTGACAATCGGCCGAGCCGCCAATATACTGAGAAAGGGTTCCAGGGTCAAAGGTCAAGGGTTCAAGGGACCGAATCCTAGAATCCTAGAATCCTGGAACCCTAGAACCCTAGAACCCTTTCTCTGGCCGGAGGTTTTTTCTGTAACTCTCTGCGCTGACCGCGCAGAAGAAGGGAGCAGCGATGTCGAAGAATCGTTCTGAAGGAAAGCTGGATACCGTCGTCGGCCCGGAGACGAGCGTGAAAGGCGACTTCCGGGTCACCGGCAGCCTGAGAGTGGATGGTCAGATTGAGGGCAAGATTGAGGTCGGCGAGAGCTTTCTGGCCGGGCCGAAATCTCTGCTCAAGGGTGAGTTGTATTGCCACAGCGCAGTGATTGCCGGCCGGATTGAGGGAAGCATTTTTGCCAAGGACACGGTTGAGTTGCAGACCGGTTGCCGGGTTCTTGGCAACATCAACTGTAAGGGGCTGGTAATTCAACAGGACAGTTTCTTTGAGGGGAACTGCTCAATGTCCCAGGGCCGGGAAAGCTCGGGCCAGCCCGAGTAGTCCTCTTTCCTGCCGATGTTGTTCTTGAGCGTTGGTGTATTGGCGCTTCACCTGTGCGCGATGCCACCGATGGCAGGGCCGGATGGGCGGCCGGTCGCCAGAATAAGCTGGCCTGGAAGGGTTGGATATCCGGAACCGGTCAGAGAGTTTGTTGACCAGCCGCGGGAGGTGCTGGTGCTCCTGGCTGACTTCAGTGATAATAGCCACACCCATGAGCAGGCTGCTCTTCAAGGGCTGCTGTTTGACACGGGCAAAGGCTCAATGACCGATTACTACCTGGAGGCGAGCTACGGCAACCTGACACTGAGTGGCAGGGTCGCGGGCTGGTATCGGATGGACCAGTCCTATTCGTACTATCTGGGTGATTCGTTTGGCATCTATGGTGATTTTCCACATAACTCGCAGGGCCTAGTCACAGACCTGGTCCGAAAGGCGGACCCGGACATAGACTTCTCGCAATACGATGCGGACAATGACGGGGTTGTTGACGGGCTGCTGGTCGTCCATGCAGGGCCGGGTGCTGAGGAGACCGGGAACATCCGCAACATCTGGTCCCACAAGTGGCAGCTTTCCGACCCGGTGTTCGGGTCGCCTGGGCCGGTGCAGACCAATGACGGGGTGAGTGTTGACGTGTTTTCGGTTCAGCCCGAGCGGTTCGAAGACGGCGGAATTATCAGCATCGGGGTTTTCTGCCATGAGTTCGGCCATGTTCTGGGCTTGCCCGACTTGTACGACACCGACTATTCAAGTTCAGGCATCGGCAGATTCTGCCTGATGGCGGCAGGCTCGTGGGGACGGGCATCAGAGTCTGACCCACCCGGAAGTTCGCCGGTCCATCCGTGTGCCTGGTGCAAGTACCTGCTGGGTTGGGTCCAACCCGAATCGCTCGAACAGGGACTAGTTGATTCGCTTGCCGGTGCCGGCATTGGTGCAGCATCGGCCGGGTCCTGCTGCTATCGGATTCTGCGCAATCCTGACGGAGTTGACTGGAGGATGACTGACCCGGGGTATGGTGAGTACTTTCTGGTGGAGAACCGGCAGAGAACAGGGTTTGATGCCGGGCTGCCCGGAAGCGGTCTCTTGATTCTGCATGTTGACGAATCCCGGCCGAGCAACGACGATGAAACCCGACCTCTGGTTGGAATCCTTCAGGCGGACGGCTCGCCTGACTATGCTTTGCCGGCCCGGGACCGGGGCAGTGATGCAGACCTGTGGAAGGAAAGCGATACCGGTGTTGCCGGTTTTACCGTGCCATCGACCGCATTCTACGACGGTGTTCAGAGCGGGGTAGCAGTAAGGAACATTTCTGCATCGGACTCGGTCATGACCGCTGACCTGGAGATAGCTCCGCTGTTCCTGGGCAAGGTGTATTCGTTTCCCAACCCGGTGGTGGTTGTTGCGGGTTCAGAAAAGGCGACAATAGTGTACGAGCCTACAGACCCGGAGCGGTTGGCAGGACAGTTCCCCGAGTTCAAGGTGCGCATCTACAATCTGGCGGCCGCGCCGGTGCGGGTCCTGGACGATGAAGAAGAGGTCAACCTGGAGCACCGGGCCGCGTACTGGAACCTGAAGAATGAGCAGGGCCGGCCGGCCACAAGCGGGATGTATTTCTACACAGTGGAAATCGAAGGGGATGGGATTACTGAGCGCAACAAAGGCCGGTTGACAATTATCAGATAGGAGGTATTGATGTTTGAAGGGATTTCAGGAAAGAAGGCGGTCGTCACCGGTGGAGGTTCCGGCATCGGGAAGGAGATTTGCCTCCGGTTCGGTGCGGCCGGGGCCGGGCTCGCGGTTTGTGATGTGGACGGGGACGCTGCCAAGGTGGTAGCGGCTGAAATCAAGGAGCAGGGCGGGAATGCTCGGGCTTATGGAATTGACGTTTCAGACTATGCTGCGGTGCAGGCGGTATGTACCGGGATTGCTGAAGAACTGGGCGGCATTGACATCCTGGTCAACAATGCCGGCATCACCCGGGACGGCCTGCTATTACGGATGAAGGAGGAGGATTTCGACCAGGTGATTGCGGTAAATCTCAAAGGCGCGTTCAACTTCATCAAGGCGTGCTGCCGGCCGATGATAAAGACGCGCTGGGGTCGTGTCATCAATATCACTTCGGTCGTAGGCCAGATGGGCAATGCCGGTCAGGCGAACTATGCTTCGGCCAAAGCCGGGATGATCGGGTTGACCAAGTCAGCGGCCAAGGAACTGGCTTCAAGGAACATCACTGTGAATGCGGTCGCTCCCGGATTCATCGCCACCCCGATGACTGAAGAACTGGACCAGGCAACCCGTGACGTCTACATTGCCGCGATTCCACTCAGACGAACAGGAACACCGGCCGATGTGGCCGGTGTTTGCCTGTTCCTGGCCTCAAGTGCAGCCGACTACATCACCGGCCAGGTCATCCGCGTAGACGGCGGAATGGTGATGTAGCGAGTTCTGGGGACTTCCTTAGTCTCCCAATCCTCCTCCGGGTGGAGCTGCTCCCGCGCATCGCAGGCACTTTATGTTAGAAGCGTTGACGTTCTGTTGGCAGCCCGGACAGGGCCGTGCGTGGGGTATTCCATCCGGCTTCGGACCTTCGGTCGTCGTATTGTCGCAGTGGGTGCAGTCATAAGTGGCCTGGACCTGGTCATACTTGCCGCAGTTGCTGCAGGTGATGACAAATGCCATCGCTACCTCCTTTTTGCGGGCAGATTTGCCCGGTTGGTTTGTGGATACGGTTCCGGTCGGAAGGCGGCACCGCGGGTCGTGCGTCCGGACCCGTTGTTGAGGACACAAATGCCGTCATCATCTGGTTACCGTTAGTCCACTTTGCCTTGCTTTGTCCGCATCGCGAACTATGACTGAAGTTATCTTATTGATATGGTCGTGTCAAGCAGAAATCCCATCCCGAAAACCGATATGGAATTGGCCACGAAAGCACGAAATCCACGAAAGATGAACCGACCCACCCAGAACTGGTAAGGGTGACACCCTGCGCAGCGCAAGGGTGTCACCCTATCTCTTCCAGGCCGCCCGGTTGCTGGCTTCTCCGTTTCGTGTTCTTCGTGTCCCTTCGACTCCGCTCAGGGCAGGCTTCGTGGCTCTATTTCGGTTCTTTGCAAGGGTGTCACCCTATCGCCGTCCGAGGCGGGCCGGCACAGAGTGCCGGCGTTGCACTCCAAACAGCTTGACAGGAATAGGTATGGAGCTATGCTGGACAGGGCAGAGTGATGAAGATTCCCAAAGAGACCGAGAAGAAGGCTGAGGCGCTCAAGCAGCAACTGGCGGCAGCAAAGACGCCGGACGAGCGGCTGCGGGCCCTGCTTGAGTTGACCAGAGAACTCTGGTCTGTGGCACCACGTGATGTGGAGAAGGCGGTCAAATCTGCCGTCTCCTTGCTGGGCACCAAAGGAAAAGTCGGGGCGCTCAAAGAGCAACTGAAAAAGGCCAGGACTTCGGATGAGCGGCTGCGGATTCTGCTTGAGCTTGCCGAGGAGCTCTGGCTTGTGGCACCACGAGAGGCGCGGCCGTTTCTGGAACAGGCTATTGAGGAAGCATCGGAAGTAGAGCAAGGTGAGTTGCTCGCCAAGGCGGCAAACATGCTTGCCGAGATATGCCGAAACGCCGGAGAGCCGGATTCAAGCCAGCGCTACGCAGAACTGGCATTGAGGGTTGCGCGCAAAGTCGGCAGCCTGCGGACCGAGGCCGGTGCTCTGAATGCCCTCGGAATCCTGCACGAGTACCGCGCAGAGTATGACCAAGCCAGGGAACACTACGAGCGGTGCCTTGAGCTCAGCCGGGAGGTCGGATATATCCAGGGCGAGCAGGCAGCATTGAATCAGCTTGCCGGTCTGTTCGGCCTGCAGGGCCAGCCCCAGAAGGCCCTGGAGTGCTACCAGAAATGCCTGGAGACCGACGAGCGGCTGGGTGACCATCAATGGCTGGCCTTGCACCGCCATAACATCGGCTGGGCCCTGGAACAGATGGGCCGCTGGGAAGAGGCCACGGAAAGCCTCTATCGGGCTATTGCCCTGAGCGAACAGTATGGTTTCGAAGACCTGCGCCTCAACGCCACAAACAGCCTGGGGGAGCTTTTCCTGAAGCGGAACAGGCTCGAGCAGGCGATTGACCTGTTCAATACCGTCATTGGTGCTGAGCGGAAACAGCCCCACTATCAGGAGCTTCTTTCCATTGCACTCGGGAACCTGGGCCGGGCCCGTTTCCGGCTTGGGGACCTGGCGGGCGCGGAACGGGCTTATACCGAGGCTTTGATGATGTGTGAGCAGGCCGGGAACCGGCGGGAACTGGCAATCAACTCCTGGCGCATGGCTGAACTGGCACTGGCCAAGGGACAACTGGAGCGGGTCGAGTCTTTGCTGGCACGGGCGTCAGAACTCACCACGGAGTCGGGTTTGCGGCGTGAGAGAGGTGAGATTCTGCGGGTCCAGGCGCTTCTGTTTGCCGAGCAGAATGAAGCGGCAAAAGCCAGGGATTCCTTTGAAAAGGCGATGGCCGCGCTTGAGAGTCTGGATGACAGTTATGAACTGGCCAGAACCCGTTTCCACTACGGCCGCTTCCTGCTGAACTCAGGGGAACGAAAGCCGGCTTCTGGCTTTCTGAAGGCTGCTGCCCAGGCATTTGGCCGGCTTTCGGTTGTTGCCGAGTCAGAGGAGGTGAACCGGCTGCTGTTTCAGTTGGAGATGCCGGTTGATAAAGAGGCGGCCCTGCTCAGCGGGGTTGGTGGGCTGGCTGCGGTCGGCCTGGAGCCGGTGTCCTTCTTTGACAGGGTGCTGAAGCTGCTGAACGAAGGCCTGGGTTTTGAGTCCGGTGCTGTGTTGCTCGAGAACCGGCCGGTGGTGCTCCTTCAGCATCCTGACCTGAAAGCCGCGAAGGCATCCGGCCGTCGCAGGGAACTGGTTTCTACCGACACAGCTCTTTGTTTTCCGGTCCGGTCGGCGGACAAAGTGTTGGGATGCGTGTACCTGGAACGCGGGCAACCTGGGGGTGTGCAGTCAAGTCCCGGGATGCTGGAAAGGGTGGCCGACCTGCTTGCTGAGCCGATGCGCAAGCTTGCCGAACTGCCGCTGCAGCAGGAAAGAGAGATTGAGATTCGGGGTTTGAGATACCGGGGTTTTACGGGTCGAAACCAGGCGATG
>JAUWNN010000220.1 GCA_030612625.1 Caldifarciminota bacterium | reverse complement strand
CATCGCGAATATGCAGAATCATCGGCAGGTCCATGGCTTTGGCAAGCTCAATCTGAACACCAAAGGCCATCTCCTGACTGGAACGGGAAGATATGCTGCGGAAGAAATCAAGACCGATTTCCCCGATAGCCCGGATACTGGGTTCGATACACAACTCCTTGAGCGCGGTGATATCCATGCTGCGGAAATTGTCCGCCTCATGAGGATGCACCCCGACCGAGCAGTACATGCCGTCCCGGTTCCTGCACAGCGCAATCGCCTCCTTGCTGTCAGGCACATTCTGACTCGCAACCAGCATCTCGCGCACGCCTGCCTGAAAGGCACGCCTGAGCACCGACTGCAGGTCTTCGGCGAACTGGTTATCGGTCAGATGACAGTGGGAATCAAACAGGTTGAGCCCTTCCGGGTTATGCCTGGAACGACGCGCCTTCAACTAGGAAACCTCACTTCCTGGAGGCACAGACCGGTCAACCGTGACCAGCGAAACATTATCGCCATCAACCGCGGCCAGAAGCATCCCGTTCGATTCCACGCCCCGAATCTTGGCCGGTGCCAGATTCATCACCACCACGATAACCCTGCCCACCAGCTCTTCAGGCTTGTAGGCCTTGCCGATACCGGCCACTATCTGGCGCTCTTCACCGCCAATGTCAATCATCATCTTGACCAGCTTCTCAGTGCCGGCAACCATCTCAGCGCTCGTAATCTTTGCGGTCCGCAACTCCAGTTTCTTAAAATCATCAAACGTAATCATGCCTCCACCTTCCGCTTTCCGCTCGCCGCTTTCCACTCGCCGCGGTTTGCGGTCAGCCGACGCCTTATCTCCAAGCTTCGCAACCTGGATGTCAATGAACGATTCGTCCAGCTTCTGGAAAAGGATTTCCGGATGCCCGAGCTGACCCGGAACTTCAGGGTTTGCCGCATCATCCCAGCTCCGCTTGCCCAGCCCCAGCATCTTCCCTATCTTGCGGCTGGTGAAAGGCAGGAACGGATAGAGTAGCACTTCGAGTGCGGACATGAGCCGGACACATGTCGCTATAGTTCGGTCGCACTCACCCCGGTCTTCCTTGAGACTGCGCCAGGGTGCCTGGCGGTCGAAATACCGGTTGCCCAAAGCAGGCAATGTCATCACTTCACGCGCCGCATCCTTAATCCGGAATGAATCAATCAACTTGCCGATCCGTGCCGGCGCTTCCTCAATCGCCTTGAGCACCTCGTAGCTCGCCCCATCATCCGCAGTCACGTCCGGCACCTTACCGCGATAATTCTTCTGCAGAAAGACCGCGACCCGGTTCACGAAATTACCCAGCACATCGGCCAGTTCGTTGTTGTTCCGGGCATGAAAATCCCGCCAGGCGAAATCAACGTCCCGGTTCTCGGGCAGGTTCACTGCCAGGGCATAGCGCAGCGGGTCAGGGGGAAACTCCTCAAGGTATTCGGGCAGCCACGCAGCCCGGTTGCGTGAAGTTGAGAACTTGCGGCCTTCGATATTCAGAAACTCATTAGCCGGAATATCCGTAGGCAGCACCCAGTCCCCGTGCGCCATCAGCATCGCGGGCCAGACCATCGCATGAAAGACAATATTGTCCTTGCCGATAAAATGCACCAGCCTTGTATCTGAATCGAGCCAGTACTCTTTCCACCGGTTCGGCTTACCGATACGCTCGGCCCACTCCTTGGTCGAAGAGATGTACCCGATCGGCGCATCAAACCATACGTACATCACTTTACCCTGGGCTTCATCCAGGGGAACCGGCACTCCCCAGGAAAGGTCCCTTGTTATCGACCGGTCACGCAAGCCGGTCTTGAACCAGCCTTCGCAGAACCGCTTGACATTCGGCTTCCAATCGTGCTTGGTCTCGAGCCACTTGCGTAGCGGCTCCTGGAACTGAGACAGCGCAAAGAACCAGTGCCTGGTTTCCCGCACCTCCGGCACTGCCCCGCAGGTCTTGCATTTCGGCTCAATAAGGTCCAAAGGCTCAATCCACCGGCCGCACGCCTCGCACTGGTCTCCCCTGGCCCCTTCAGAATCACAGTGCGGACATGTCCCTTCGACATAACGGTCAGCAAGGAACATCTTGCATTTCGGGCAATATAGCTGCCGGGTTGTCTGGGGCTTGATATATCCCTTTTGGTAGACCTTCAGGAAGAAATCCTGCGAAGTCTTGCGATGCAGGGGCAATGATGTCCTGGAGTAATTGTCGAACTCGATACCGAAATCCTTGAAGCACTTCTTGATTCGGTCGTGATACCGGTCGATAATCGCCTTCGGGCTCACATTCTGTTTTGCCGCGGCCAGGGTTATCGGCACACCGTGCTCGTCCGAGCCGCAGATATAGATAATGTCCGACCCCTTGAGCCGGTGGTACTTCACGTAGATGTCGGCAGGAAGATAGGCACCCGCGAGTTGTCCGAAATGGACGTCGCCATTCGCATACGGAAGTGCACTTGTCACCAGGATTTTCACGACGGTTAAGATACTACTCAGAGGGGGAAGTCAAGCCGGCCAGCCGCCACGAAAACCGATATAGAATTGGCCACGAAAGATGAACCTCCCGGATCCAGAACTGGTAAGGGTGACACCCTGCGCAGCGCACGGGTGTCCCCCTATCTCTTCCAGGCCGCACGGTTGCTGCTTCTCCGTTTCGTGTGCTTCGTGTTTTCGTGGCTCTATATCGGTTCTTGGGTAATCCAACAGCGGTTGACAACAAACGACCGCCTTATACAATTGCGCACCAATGTTGACTTTCTGCGGCGGAGTCCATCCCCCAGAGGCAAAAGAAGCCACCGGGCACAAGTCAATTGAAACACTGGCTCTGCCCGAGAAAGTCTACATCCCGATGTCCCAGCACATCGGCGCGCCTTCAAAACCAGTGGTCAAGAAAGGTGACGAAGTCAAGACCGGCACAGTCATCGGTGAACCGGTCGGCCGGGTTTCAGTACCGACCCACTCTTCGGTCTCCGGCAAGGTGGCCGATGTCACTGAACTGCCCCACCCTTTGACCGGCACCCGGGTTCTCTTCTGCGTTATCGAATCCGACGGCAAAGACACGCTCGACAAATCCATCGGCGAGCACGAGGTTTCCGGCCTCAAACCTGAGCAGATAACAGCCGCTATTCAGCAGGCCGGTGTGGCCGGAATGGGCGGAGCTGCATTCCCGACATTCTTCAAGCTCTCTCCACCAAAAGAAAAACCGATAGACACGCTTATCATCAACGGCTGCGAATGCGAGCCGTTCCTTACTGCTGACCACCGGCTGATGCTCGAGAACCCGAATGAAATTATCGAAGGAGCCGGATTTATCGCCCAGGCACTCGGAGTCAAGAATACGATTGTCGGCATTGAGGACAACAAACCTGATGCTGTTGAAACCATGATGAATGCGGCTCGTGGCACTGGTCTCAAAGTCCAGCCGCTCAAAACCAAGTATCCGCAGGGAGCAGAAAAACAACTCGTCAAGGCCTGCCTGAAGCGCGAAGTCCCGTCCGGTGGTCTGCCCATGGATGTCGGCTGTGTCGTCCAGAATGTCGGCACTGCGAAGGCGGTTCGCGATGCGGTCCGGCTCAACAAGCCCTTGTACGAGCGGGTTACCACAGTGACCGGCCCGGGTGTCAAAGAACCCAAGAACCTGCTGGTGCGCATCGGCACCCCGGTCAACAATCTTATTAAGGCCTGCGGCGGGTACGCTCCCGAACCGGCCAAGCTGATTATGGGCGGCCCGATGATGGGCATCGCTGTTTCATCCGATGATGTCCCGATTCTCAAAGGCACATCCGGAGTCCTGGTCCTTGATTCAGCTCTTGCTGCTGAACTGGAAGACCATGACTGCATCCGCTGTGGCCGCTGCATAAAAGCCTGCCCAATGGGTCTGGCACCCCAGCGCCTCTATTACCACATCAAAAGCAGCCGGCTGGATGCCGCAGAAAAAGAACACGTTCTGGACTGCATCGAATGCGGCTGCTGTGCATTTGTCTGCCCGGCCAAGATACGACTGGTGCATCATCTCAAGTACGCCAAGTCCGAAATAGCGGCCCGAGCAAAGAAATGAACCCCTCGAACCCTCGGACCCCTTCTGTTCTCACCGTCACCGCCTCACCTCACATCCGTTCCGGGGCAACTGTCAACCGGGTCATGTGGGCGGTGGTCATCGCCCTGGTGCCGGCTTTCGCCGGCTCGGTCTTCTTCTTCGGCTGGCCCGCACTCATGCTCGTGCTGCTCAGTATCGCATCAGCGGTCGGATTCGATGCCCTGGCTCAGAAGCTGTTCGGCCGCAAAGTAACGATTACTGACGGCAGCGCGGTCATTACCGGACTCCTGCTCGCATTCAACTTGCCTCCGGGTGTCCCCTGGTGGATTCCGGTCGTCGGGTCCGCCTTTGCGGTTGTGGTGGTCAAGCAGTTCTTTGGCGGCCTGGGTCATAACTTCGTCAACCCGGCCCTGGCGGCCCGGGCATTCCTGATGGTCTCCTGGCCCGGGTTGATGACCGCGAGATGGCTTGCCCCGCGTACCGGCACGATGTCCGGCCTCAACCTGGATGCCGTCACGTCAGCGACACCCCTTGCAGTGCTCAAGAACGCCGGTGAAATCGTAGGTCCAAGCGGTGACCCGGCCGGCCTGATTGCCCAGGCTCAGTCCTGGCCTGTAATAAAGAACCTGTTCCTGGGCAATGTCGGCGGTTGCCTGGGTGAAACATCCGTGCTTCTACTCCTGGTCGGGGCCGTGTTCCTGATTGTCTTTCACCAGGTCATCGACTGGCGCATCCCTCTGGCATATATCGGCACAGTTCTGGTTCTTACCCTGGTTCTACCTGGGAACAAACCACACCTTGGGCTGTACCTGTTGTTTCATGTTTTCTCCGGTGGTCTGATTCTGGGCGCCTTTTTCATGGCCACCGACTATGTAACCTCTCCAATAACAACCAGAGGTCGCTGGATATTCGGCATCGGGTGCGGAGTCCTGACCGTGGTGATACGCCTCTGGGGTGGATACCCGGAAGGCGTGTCCTATTCAATCCTGCTGATGAATGTGGCAACCCCGGTCATCGCCCGCTTCACCAGACCCAGGCTGTTCGGTGCGATAAAGAAGAACAGAAAATG
>JAUWNN010000109.1 GCA_030612625.1 Caldifarciminota bacterium | reverse complement strand
TTCTGCCCTCTCCTCTGTGTCCATCTGTGTTTATCTGTGGTTAGATTTCCTCTTGGCGCTCTTGGCGGTTAATCGAATTCCGAATGTCGAATGAATGCGGGGGATTGCCACGGCTGCGGGGTGAGCGACGTTCCACATTCTGAGTTCCGCCGGCTTGACAGGCAGTTCCTGCCGGCTTACACTGAAGTAACCAGGAGGCACGATGAATCGTACGTCTGTTTCAGTCGCGGCGTTTGCCGTTCTGCTGTCAGTGACCGCTGTTTCCGGCCAGTTCCTTGAAAGCACAATCTACATTCCGGATTCGCTTACTGGGCTGAAGAACCCGGAACGCCTGCTCTACATCCCGCAGAATAATACCGTGTTCGTTGCCGGGTGGAATAATGAGTGTGTGATTGTACTGGACGCGGCCACGGGTGACAAAGTCGCGCGGGTCGAGCTCGGGGGCCGGGGTCGGGTCCTGTGTTACGATTCCCGCGACAACAAGGTGTACGCCAGTTCGTACGGGTCCCGCACCGTGTATGCGATTGACGCTTCCTCGAACAGCGTGGTGGCCGAAATCGAGGTCGCCACGAATCCGGGCGACTTGTGCTACAACCCGGTGGAGAACAGAGTCTATTGCTCGGGCGGCTGGGGTCGGACGACCGTGAGCGTAATCGACTGTTCGGGCGACAGCCTGGTGGCAACGGTTGAGACATGGGACCTGGCCGAGGATATCTGCTGCAACCCGCTCGACAATAAGGTGTACTGCGTGGGTGAGGACGGGGATGAGGTTTCGATTATCGACTGCGCGGGCGACAGCATGGTCGGTTCGGTCTACGTGGGCCGGGGGCCGCACGTGCTGGCCTACAGCCGGGCCGGCGACCGGGTGTATTGCGCAAGCTTCATGGGCCACGACGTGGCGGTAATCTGCGGGGCCGGAGACAGCCTGATTGCGCAACTCGTGCTGAGCGGGTGCCCGGAAGGGCTGGGCTTCAATCTGGGCGAGAACAAGGTGTACGTCGCTTCCTATGTCGGGGCAACCAGCCCGGGCAAGCTGGACATCATCTGCGGGGCCGGAGATACGGCGATTGCCCGGATCGACATGCGGCGGCATCCGAGTGCGATAGTCTACGATTCGGCCGACAACCTGATTTACTGCGTCAGCGGCGGGAGCGACTACGTGAACGTGGTGGACGGTGCGGGTGACAGCCTGGTTTCCGAAGTCTGGATCGGCGATGACCCGCGCGGGCTGTGCTACGACCCGGTCCGGAACCGGGTCTGGGTGGCCAACTACGGGAGCCACGACATCAGCATCATCGGCCCGCCGGACAAGGAGGTCGCGGTCCTGCCGTTGTGGTTCGCGCCCGGAGACCTGTTCTGGCACGAAGCCGGCAACAAGCTGTACTGCGTGGGCCGCTACGAGCAGAAAGTGGCGGTAATCGACGGCGCGACCCACCGGCCGGTGAAGTACATCCGGGTCCGCCGGTATCCGGGCCTGCTGCTGCACGTGCCGCCCGAGGACAAACTGTACTGCGCCCACGTGTCGTATTTCGACTATGACCTGAGCGTGATTGACTGCCGGGCCGACAGCGTGACTGCGACCGTGCGCGTGGACCAGAGCCCGTGCGCCCTGTGCTACAATCCGGTCCAGCACCGGGTGTACTGCGTCGGGACCGAAGGGAGCAACCTGAAGGTGATTGACGCGGCAACCAACAACGTCATCGCGAATGTACACGTTGATTCGTGTCCCAGGGACTTGTGCTACAACCCGGCCGAAAACAGGGTCTACTGCGTGAACTGCATGGCCGACAACGTCACAGTCATTGACGGCGCGACCAGCAGCGTGATTGCCCGGGTCAGTGTCGGAGACTTCCCCGCGAGCCTGTGCTATGCCCGGGACGGCAACTATGTGTGCAGCGCGAATGAAAGCAGCGACGACGTGTCGGTGATTGACTGCGCGACCAACCGGGTCATCGCCACGGTGCCGGTCGGCCATGTGCCCAAGAACCTGGTGTACAACCCGGTCAGCAACAAGCTGTACACTGCGAACTCGAACAGCGACGACGTGACTGTTATCGACTGCCATTCCATGACCGTGCTCGCCACAATCCCGGTGAGCGAGTATCCGATTCCGCTCGGGGTCGACACGATTGCGAACAAGGTGTACTGTGCGGGCCGGTTCAGCGACAGTGTGACCGTGATATGCGGGACCGGGGACAGCATCGTGTGCACTGTCCGGGTCGGGAGCAGACCGAAAGCGCTCGCCTGGAACCCTGGGGCCGGCCGGTTCTACGTATCCAACTACAACAGTTCCAGTATCTCGGTGCTGCGCGACAGCGCGGTCGTGGGAAGCAAAGAGAAGGATGAAGGCGGAAGGATGAAGGGTGAATACCTGACCGTGACCATCGTGCGCAACGTGCTGTTCCTGCCTGAAGCGTCCGGCGTCAAGCGTGGTGCGTTGTGCGTCATGCTCGACATCACCGGTCGGCGGGTCATGAAGCTGGTGCCGGGCGAGAACGACGTGCGGCACCTGAGCCCGGGCGTCTATTTCATCCGGCAGAAATCCGACAGGCCGACCTCAAAGATTGTTATCCAAAGGTAGCAGCGCATGAATAGAACGCCTGTCTTTCCCGCGTTGCGGAATCAAGGAAACACAATACTGAATAGCTGAAGGGATGCCTCTCCCACAAGAAGCGCTAATGGCTAACAGCCCCAAAGCAACGACCCGCGAGTCTGACTCGCGGAAGAAAGAGAATTGAGGGTGACACCCTGCGCGGCGCAAGGGTGTCACCCTATCACTGCCGGACGCGGGCTGGCACAGAGTGCCGGCATTGCACTCCACAATCGGATACCTTGTCCGTGGATTCGCGGTCTCAACTTGACATAAGGGGCATTTGTTCTAGTCTTTGTTCTGATGCAGGGCTTTGTCCAAGTCGTTCCTGTAGCCGTTCTGACCGCTTGATGTAGTGCAAGAATGACGGCACTGACAGCGGTTGGATTGTGCGCGGCGGTCGGAGCACTGGCCGCCCTGGTGTTCTTTTTCGTAGGCCGGTCGGTCGCATTGGGCCGGATGCGCGGACTCGGGTCAAGGCTGGCCAGGCTGGAAAAAAGCGCAAGCCGCACTGCCATGGACCGGCTGCAGATGATACGGCGTATGGGGGGGGTGGTCTATCTTGACGGTCTGGTTTTCTCAAGCGACAAGACGGTAGAAAGGCTGTTTGGTGCCGGGCTGCGCAACGGGGCTCGGGCAAACTGGGATAAAGCACTGAGCGACTGGACCAATGCACGGAAAGAGGCACGCGGAAGCGAAGCGGTGGCCCTGGATTTCCTTTGCGGCTGTTGTCACATGCTGCGGGGGCGGAAAGCAGAAGCCCGTGCCGCCCTGTCCGCAGCCTTGAAACTGGCTGTAAAGCTGAAAGACCGGGCCGGGATGGCAAGTTGCCGGTTTGCTCTGGGCAATCTTGCGAATAGTGAGAAGCGTTACCGGGCCGCCCATTCTCATTTCGCGGCCAGCGCCAGACTGTGGAAGGTCCTGGATGACCCTCAGGAGGAAACCGGTTCGCTCGTGCGGCTTGCCGAGGTGATGGAGAAACTGGGACAGGACCGGCAGGCTCTCGAGTATCGGCGTCAGGCTTTGCAGTTGCTGGAGAAGGCGGGCGATGCGGTGGGAGCGGCTGCTCAGTACGGTGCGATTGGTGAAATCCTTGCTGCGCAGGGCGATATGGACGGGGCCCGGGCCGCTCACGAGGACGGACTTCACCTGGCCCGACAGGCCGGGGACCGTCTGGCTGAGACGGAAAGGCTTGCCGCAATCGGTGATATTCACTTGACCCAGGGCAGCCCGAAACGGGCCCTTGATGTACTTGAGCGGGCACTCCGGGGTTTTCGCGAGGCGCACAAGTTCTCTGGAGAAGTGCGTGTGCTGTGCAAACTGGCGGCGGCGCACCGGCAGATGGGAGAACAGGATGTTGCGCTGGAGCACTATGAGCGTTCGCTCAAGCTTGCCCGCCGGCTCGGAGACCGGGCTCTGCAGGCACGCAGTCTGGAAGGGATGGCCAGCGGCTGTGCGGCATGCGGTACCTATCACCGTGCGTCGGCTTTGCTTCATGAAGCGGTCGAACTGGACAGGGCGGTGAAAGATGAGGTTGGACTCTGCAACCACCTTGTCAGCCTTGGAACGGCTCTACTGGAGCAGCGGGAGTTCGAGAAGTCTGAGCGATGCTTGAACGAAGCGTTGGAAATCGCCCGCCGCAATGGCGATACGCGTACCGAGATGCTGGGTATACTGGAGCTTGCCAGGGGGCTGCGTGGCCAGGGCAGAAGCGCTGAGACCCTGGACCTGCTTGAGAAATGCAGGGCACATGCGCGCGGGTTGGGTGACTCAGAGACCCTGGCCCGGGTGCATTCAGAAATCGGACTCAACCATCTGGCAGCAAAGAATCAGGAGCGAGCAGTGAGCGAGTTGAGGGCGGCGGTAGAACTTCGCCACAAAGCAGGCAGCATAAGGGAGCTTGGCCATGACCTGGTCAATCTGGGTGTGGCTCTGGAGGCCGGGGCAGACCCGGGTTCCGGGATGCGCAGTATCGAGGATGGTCTGCGCCGGCTTCACAGCACCGGGGTCAAAGCGGACGAGACATGGGCATTGTGCGTGCTTGCTGCGGCTAATCGCCGCAGAGGAGACCCGCATTTGGCTCGGCAGAACCTGGCTCGGGCGCTTGGGCTGTCACGGCAAGGAGGCGATGTGCTGCAAGAGGCTCTTTGCCTTTGCGACCTCGGGCGGCTGTGCGCGGCCGAGAGAGACCCCAAACAGGCGCGTTCATATCTGGAGCAGGCGGCCCGGGTCTATTCCAGGCTTGGCGCAGAGGATAAGGCCAGAGATGTCGTCCGGGAACTGAACCGCCTTCCGCATTCGGGAACCGGGGTGCAGTTTCTGGATGAATGAACAGCCTTCTGAGGCGGTTTTGACTTACAGGTTGATTCCGATAGAATTGCCGCGGACTTGACGGGCGATTAGCTCAGTTGGTTAGAGCGCTGGTCTCACATACCAGAGGTCACAAGTTCGAGTCTTGTATCGCCCATTACTGCCTTCGCTGTTCTGAACGGCTGTGGTCTATCTCCTTCTTCTGGCCGAGACTGTTTTGTTGCCATCCCAGCGCAATCCGAGCTGTCTTCGGTAGCGGCGACGCTGCAGGGCGCTGAAGCCCAGTTTGCTGCAGGCGCGCTCAAGAGTCAAGCCTCTGTTTACCAGCTTGCGGAGTGAGTCCAGCCGGCGCAAGCGCTGGATGCGGCCGGCCGGCTCGAGTTTGGGTCTGACCAGGCTTATCGCTTCCCTGACATGATAATCACTGACTCCATAATGCTTACCGATACCGGCCAGCGATTCACCTTTGTCGTGAAGCCTTGCCATTTCGTTGCAGACTTGTCGATGGACGGTCCGGTGCCAGGCGCGGACGCGCCGACCCGGTTTAGTTTTCATACGCGGCACGAGTTGGCGGATGCGCTCACGGGAGCAACCGACAGCCCGGGCAAGCTCGGCCTGGGTCAGACTGGCGACCTTCTTGCCGAGCTCTTCGATTTTCTCAAGAGCGGTTGACTGCTTGTTTTTCATTTCTCCTGTAGGTTTTACTTTGCCTATATTTTGTCATTGCCTTCTCTGAGTAAGGAGGACGAGTTTGAGAGTGTTGGCACGGCCGTGTGACAGGCTGAGGTTTGCGAAGTAAGTGCCGGCCGGGAGACCATCGAGCGCCACACGTATCGGTCCGGCGTCAAGACTTCTTCCGCTGACTGGTGGAATGGCTGACCGGCCGAGGACATCAAGCAGGTTCAGCCGGTAGCTGGCACCGACCGGGACCTGGAGGGAAAGGGTGCGGCTGCGTGGGTCGAATGCAAGCATGGCTGGTGAATCAGGTAGAAGGTGAGTTGGTTCTATTTCGATGCCCGAGGGCGGACCTCCGTCGAAACAGAACAGGTGGTCCGGTTCATTACCCTGGTCCTGAAGTCCGACGATTACATCGGCCCGGCCGTCGCCGTTGAGGTCTGGAGCGCCGGTGACATCGTAGACCCGTTCGTTGAAGTTGTAGTACCAGAGTTCCTGGCCGGTTGCCCCGTTGAACACTTTGACGTTCTTGCCGTTGAGCCCGCCGGCGACGACTTCCGGGATATTGTCACCGGTGACGTCGGCCAGGGTATCAACGCTCCAGACGTCGCTGCCAACCGCGCCGGTCCAGATAAACGAACCGTCGGTCCCTGACAACACATGTACGTTGCTGTCCCAGGAGCCGACGATGACGTCGTCGATTGCGTCGCCGTTGATGTCGTGTACCGGCACCAGCTCCATGACAACTCGCCCGATGTCTGCGGCCCATATCAGACTTCCAGTTGAGCCTTCAATGCAGTAGACCGAGTCGGCCCAGCCACCGGCAACGCAGTCGTTCGTGCCCGAGCCGTTGACATCGCGGAGCAACTCAATATCCTGCACCGAGTTGTCGGTCCGGTACGCCCAGAGTGAGTCGCCGGTCTGGCCCGAGAGGCAGAAAATCCTGTTGTCGGTTCCGTTGCCGCCCGCGCCGAGGAGGACGTCAGGGACTGAATCCGCATTGATGTCGTCGAATGGTGCTATGCACTGGGCTGCATCATACCGGACTCTGAAAGCCCAGATGCTGTCGCCGGTTTTGCCCGAGAGCAGAATCGCGGTGCCTGGAGTGCTGCCGGATGCGGCCAGCACGTCGGGAAAACCGTCGCCGTCGATGTCCACGAATGACTTGACGGTATACACCCAGCCCCAACCGGTTCCACGTGAGTAGGCCCAAAGCGTGTCTCCGGTAAGGCCGTGAATCGCAATGCAGGAACGGCCCGGCACGACAGTGCCACCTGGGGTTCCGAGTATGACGTCTTCAATGCCGTCGCCGGACAGATCCGGGGAAACGCCCAGGGCCTTGTTGCCCCAGGTCCCATAGGCGGTGCGGCTTATCCAGATTGAGTCGCCGGTGCGACCGGAAAGGCAGTAGACCTTTCTCGGGTCAGAGGGGTGGTTTGAGTAGTAGATAACGGCTACGACTTCCGGTAACGTGTCGCCGTCCAAATCCTGAATGGTCACCGAGTTGTAGATGCCGTCGGTGCCGTGATGGGACCAGAGGACTCGACCCTGGGGTTGTGCAAGGATTACGCCCGAACACAGAACTGTCAGGAAAGCGTATTTCTTCACCCGGACTCGGACTAACGTTTCATCACGAGCTTGCACACCACGAGATTGCCGGTTGTATCGCTCAGGACCGCAAAGTAAAGCCCGCTCGGGAGCTTCTGGCCGGTCAAGTCGCTGCCGTCCCAGGTGATTGCGTGGCGGCCTGAAAGCATGCTGCCGGAATGGATTGTGGAACGAAGAGAACCTGTCATGTCATAGACGTCAAGCCGGACCCGGGCCGGGCGCGGAAGCTCCAGCGAAATGGTCGTAGGGCCGGGCGAAGGGTTGGGTTCGGCTGCGAGTCTGGTCTGAGAACGGAGTGACCGGGGAATGCCTTGTGCAATGCCACAACCTAGAGAAAAAGCGGCATCGTCTGCATAAACGACCCCGCCTGCCGGGCTGCCCGAGAAGCCATATACCCTGAGCAGCACGTCGCCGTATGCGGCGTTGGGGGGTGAGGTGTCGGCCTTGATAAGTCTCTGCCAGGTGTGGATTGACGAATCGGTGTAGAAAGTGCCGGAATGGCTGATGTAATTGGTGTCCGCATCGCGCCAGGAGATGCCGATTCCACCGGCGGCGTTGATGTCGTTATCTAAGTACCAGGCTGTCAAGGTATAACCCTGGTTCGGACTCACCGGAACCAGTTGCTTGATACCCTTGTTGCTTCCTGTTCCGGCAACCTTCCGGGTGATTCGGACCGCGAAACTCGGTGAACGGACCGTGTCCGCACTCTGCTCTATCCGGGCTTTGCTGGTGTCTTCGACAATCCAGCCGGTCGGCTGGGTAGGGCCGGACCAACTGGAGAAGTCGCCGTTTGTCAGGAGGTCGGCTCTGACACCGGAGACCGGGAACAGCAGCAAAGCGACCAAGCCCAACAACTGAATTCTGGGCCGCATCGTTTCCTCCTCAGTTTATCTGTGCCAGCATACTGGCTCTATTCTCTGTAGTGAAGCTTAGTTATCCGAAGGCGGGTCAGGGGCTGCCGGTGTCCTTTCTTGCGGCGGTACTTCTCGCGGCGGCGGAACTTGAAAACGGTTATCTTGGGGGCTCTGGGGTGGTCAACCACTTCGGCTTCGACGTAGCTTTCAGGGACGGTCGGCCGGCCGACTATGGCTTTGTCATTGGTACGCAGGAACAGAACATCTTCGAGCTTGACCTTGGAGCCGGGTTCAGCTTCGAGGCGCGGGACTGTCACCGTGTCGCCTTGCTTGACCGTGTATTGGAATCCAGAAACCTTGACGACTGCGTACATCGTTATCCTCCTAGAGGTCCAGGCTGGACCGGCTCGGTCGGCACGGGCTGGGTCGGTGCCGGTCGGGCCCGGGACGGCCGTCGGGTTGCGTGCGCTGACATCAGAACGAGAAAGATTGAAGTAAGCATGAAAACGACGGCCAGGGCCGTGGTTACTTTGGTCATGAACGGAGCTGCCCCGCCGCCACCGAAAACGGTTTCGCCGCCTCCCATAATTGAGGCCATTCCGCCTTTCTGGGGCTGCTGCATCAGGACGACCAGAATCAGGACTACCGCTACAAGCAGATGCAAGAAAATCAGGACACCATACATTGACTTTGCTCCTTTGTTGCGCAAGATTACCCGAGATGGAAACAAAGTCAAGGAAGAAAAACCTGAGCCGGAGGTTTGATGGCCCATCATGCTGAGCCGGAAAGGTACGCGACGGCTGGAACCATCGAGCGCAAGGCCCGGGAATGGCTCGGTGATGTGGCCGGCCTTAACCGTGGAATCAGACTTCGACCGGACAAATCCGCACTGATTGTGATTGACATGCAGCGGTTCTTTCTTGAGCCGGCTGATTCGGCTCCTGTTCCGGTCGGGGATGCCATTCTGCCCAGGGTCAAACAGGTTATCCGCGCGTTCCGGCAGGCCGGACGGCCGGTGGTTTTCACCAGGCATGCTCACCAGAACAAGAAGGACACCAGGATGCTGGGTCAGTGGTGGGGTGATTTCATCCGGGACCGGACCCGGGAGAGTGAACTGGTGCCCGGAATGGCTCCGCGCAAAGACGAGCCGATTCTGGTCAAGCAACGCTACTCCGCGTTCCATAACACAGGGCTTGAGAAGCTGCTGCAAGACAGCGGAGTGAAGGACCTGGTCATCGCCGGTGTGATGACCAACCTTTGCTGCGAGACAACGGCGCGGGATGCATTTATCCGTGACTTTCGGGTGTTCTTCCTGGCCGACGGAACCGCTGCCCCGACCGAAGCGATGCACCGGGCCAGTCTGTTGAATCTGGCCTACGGGTTTGCGCGGATAACCTCAGCAGTCGAGGTCGAGAGGGCTCTGAGCGATTAAGCGAGTAGTGACGGATTCCGGTGAATCCTTTGGCAGCAATTTGCAGTCTTAGTTAGTAGGAG
>JAUWNN010000303.1 GCA_030612625.1 Caldifarciminota bacterium | reverse complement strand
CTTTGTGTGATGGTCGAACCATAAAGGCACAATGGTCTTCTTCCCGGCGGGGTCACAACTTTCCGTTTTCATTACAGCGTCCCACAATTGTACTTCATGAGCCTCATGAACCCAGTATAACATATAAGGCACAAAGGGCACAAAGAGACCCGGAAGCAGAAGAGGAAACCGCCAAGGTCGCCAAGGACAAAGAGAGTGCAGAAGCCAAAGTGCGGAATCGAAAATCCGAAATCCGAAATCCCCAATCTGAAGTTGATTTGGAGCTTGAGGATATGCAGGCGCTGGCGTCGCAGTTGCGGGGCCGGGCATTTGAGTATCTGAAGCACAAGTTCGGGGATGACGGCGATGTTGAGAAGAAGGCAGAGAGGCTGGTGCTTGACGTGGTCGGAGGTAACGGGGCTTCATCGGGCAGTTCCAGGAAGCCGAAGCCGAAGAGCAGAGCGGTCAGGAACCGGCTGGTCTCAGAGGTCGAGGAGCAGACCCCGCTGGAGTCGTTTGCCGAGCACCGGGCTGTGAATGAGCTGCGGATGGCCCTGGCGAGATTCGAGCCGGTGGTGAAGAAGTGCGTTGCCCGGCGGTTGTGCCGGCATGACAGCTTCAAGCGGTTGGCCAAGGACCTGGAACTGACCATTGACGAGGTTAAGGAGATTCTGGCCCAAGTGCGGCCCTGGGTGTATCGTTACACCACCTTTTTCGTTTCGGACTGGCACTGGAAGGAAGACGGCAAGCGGCAGTTTGTGCCTGGGACATGACCGCCAGTTGGTTATGAAGAGAAGAATCGAGTCACCGGCCCAGCAGGCCGTCCGGGAACTGCGGCTGCGGGTGAAGTTTCTATGCTGCACAAAGGGTGTCAAGGTCATAGACATTGTTCACTATCAGAACTTCGCGGCCGAAATCCAGAAGGCAAGGCGCAAGATTCACGGCAAGGACCTGGAGATATTTGCCGGGTGCGCGGTTGCCGACTATGAGCGGAGAGGGCTGGACCGGGGGATGCTTAGAGAGGTTCTCTACGGCATTTTTACTATGCGGCTGCAGGACACGGAGTAAGGGGAAGAAGTCAAAGTGCAGATTGCAAATTGCAAAATTGCAGAGTGTGTCGAGGACACTTTCATCTTCCTTGAAGGAAAAGGGAGGATGAAGGTGAAAGAAGGAGGGGCCTGTGCTTACCGGCGGCGCGGGTTTGGAACAAGGAGCCGGGGGACTCGTGACTACAGGAGGAAATAATGGCACGAGTGGTACCATCGGAAGACAGGGCCCAGAAATGGAACCTGAAATACAATCCCGAGCGCATCAAGGCGATAACCGAGGAAGGCAAGCCGGTTTATTACCAGCATGCCCAGGCGGCTTTCATCGTGCAGGAGCAGATGGAGCTCGGGGTCAAGCAGGTGCTGGACACTCAGGGCGTAGCGCCCAAAGACGTGGCCAGTTACCTGAATGCAGGACGCCAGTTCTGGAAGGCGACACAGACGTACTCGGGAGAAACCCTGGCTATCAAGGCCGGGATAATCCTTGGCCGCTGGGCTGCCGAGGGCCTATCCCAATCGGTGCTAGAGGCGATACGGACCGAAGTGTTCCATATCCCCGCACCGGTTGGGCCGTAATCGGCTGAAGGCCGAAAGGTAACAGCCCGAAACAGGCGGGAGGCGGCTTGCCGCCGCCCGCCTTTGGATTGCGAAGGCCCTTTCGACTGTGTGAGCCATCGGATTGCACCCTTCGACAGGCGGGACACTAGAACCCTAGAACCCTAGAACCCTTGAACCCTGGACCCCTTTCCTTGTGGCTCTATTCCGGTTCTTGGGCGGACTGGTCGCTACTCTTTCTGCTTCTTCAGTTCCTTCATCACTTCGCGCTGCAGCCGCTCAAACTCCGCATCCCCGAGCCGCTTGCGCATCCGGGCAAGCAGCGACCCGGCAAGGTTCTTGTTCGGCGACTTCAGTTCCTCGAACAGGGAAAACGCAACAAGGTAGTTCCGCAGCGCGGCCCGGTCATCCTTCTCAGCCTCAGCCAGCTTGCCCAATTGGCCAAGGCTTTCAGCGACGCCCGCCTTGTCCCCAAGCTCCTCGGCAATCTTCAGGCTCTGCTCGTACAATCCTTGGGCCTTTTCATACTCGCCCTGGTCAATATGGATGTTCCCCAGTTGGTGCAGAGTGCCGGCGATGCCGCTCTTGTCCCCAAGCTCGCGTTTGAGCTTCAGGCTCTGCTCGTACATTTCCCGCGCCTTGTCATACTCACCCCGATCCTGATGAATCATCCCCAGTTGGTGCAGTGCCTTGGCGATGCCGCTCTTGTTCCCAAGCTCACGCTTGAGCTTCAGGCTCTGCTCGTACAGCTCCCGCGCCTTGTTATACTCGCCCTGGTGCTGATGAATCATCCCCAGTTGGTGCAGGGTGATGGCGATGCCGCGCTTGTCCCCGAACTCCTGAAACAGCCTTAGTATCTGCTGGTACTTGTCCCTGGCCTCGTCGTACTGCCCCTGGTCCAGGTGTATATTCGCCATCTGCCCCAGCGTCATAGCGATGCCGCTCTTGTCCCCAAGTTCCTCAGCGGGTTTCAGGCTCTGCTCGTACATGTCCCGCGCCTTGTCA
>JAUWNN010000274.1 GCA_030612625.1 Caldifarciminota bacterium | reverse complement strand
CCAGGTACAGCTTGCGCTGCACCGGATTGTACCGGACCGGATAGACCAGAAAGCTGGCCAGGCGGTAACCGGACTTGTTGCCGGTATGAACCAGCCGGCCGGCCTGTTTGGGAAACACAGCATCAACTGAGTAGACTTCCGGGTCCGGCTCAACGAATGGCTGTAGCGGTGGATTCTCCATCCAGGGAATCGGGTGTTGAACCGGGATGACGTCGTATTGTCCGGTCACCGGTTCTTCCTCGATGGCGGTGATTTCAAACCCGGTCACTTCAGCGGTCGGTGGTACTACCCCCTGATAGGGCAGTGCCGGCAGGTCGGGTACGCCCAGGGGCTCGGCATGAGGCGTGCCCCGAAAGTCAACCGTGGTGTAGCCGTGCTCGGTCCCGAGCTTCAGCGCATCACTGGAATAGCGGAACGTTTCAGTGATGCCGCCGGCCAGGCCGACCGAAACGGCCAGGACCAGAACCAACAGACTCAAGCGTTTCATACTGCCTCCTTTGGCAAAAGGGTTAGTTGGTAGCAGACATCTAATCCAGGGGCCAGGGGTGGGCCTGGTCGAACAGGCGATGGGACATTCTCGTGCCACCAGATAAATTATACCCGGAGTTAGTAGATGTCAATTACTTCCGGCTATGCAGCAATGAGCAGGGGCAGGACCTGAGTCCTGCCCCTGAGTTACAGTTGCTTGTCTTTAGCGGGCGAGCACAGTCTTTACTCTTGCCGTAGATTCAGGTGTCACCAGTCGCACGAAGTAAATGCCGTGGGCGAGCTTTTGACTGCTGTCATCAGTCCCGTTCCATAGTGTTGTGTAGGAGCCGGCCCGGACCGGGCCGGACACAAGGGTCCTGACCGCGCGGCCGGTCGCATCGAACACTTTGAGGCTGGCGTTTGCATCGCGGCTGAGCTGCCAGTGGATTGTGGCGAAGTGTCGGAACGGACTCGGAGCTACCAGGAGCCGGCGCGCTGCCAGTAGTGCCGGTTTGGACGGCTCAGTGATTCCGGTGGGTTCATCAGTAGTGTACTTGATGGCCCGCTGGGCAATCAGTTCGTAGCAACCTTCGTGGTAGGTGTTGTTGAACAGGGCCTGAATCGCGACTGCTCTGGTCTGGTCCTGAAGCCCGACCGTGTTGGAAGAGTAGCCATTGTCAGTCATGTACTGGCAAACGAATACGTTGTCGCCTGTGGGCGCGGCCAGGGTGGTATCGTAGAAGATTACCTCGAACTTGTCGCGAATCGAACGCTGGTCGTAGTACGGAGTGCTGTCATATTCAACGACGAATCGGTGATTGGCCGCGTCGTGGTAGTAATAGACATATCCGACGCTGCCGTATCCCGGATACAGGTCGTCCCAGTTCACACAGATGGCACCAGGCGGAGCCGAAGAGTTAGGCAGAGACGTATTGGTGTAGTTGGTCGAGGTATAATTCCCAGGCACAATCCAGCCGTCGGCACTGACCGAAATCTGGGTGTAGCGCTGGCCATAGTACTTGAGCGGGCCGAAACCTGAAGGCAGGTTGACAACGAGAACATCATCGTTCTGCGGGAAGTTGAGTCTTGTGCCTTGGGTCTTGATTTCAACCCAGGAGTATTCAGGATGCTGGTCATAGCAAGTGTCTTTGTCGTCGTAGGCCCAGTAGAGCGGCGGGGTGCGCGGGCCGTCGGGAATCGGGTCAACGGCCCAGACTTCGCCGACAATCAGCTCAAAGGTCTCGGAGCTGGAGTAGCCGGCATCAGCATAGATGTGCAGGGTGCAGGGTATTGGCGTTCCTTTTGGTATCGAAGCATCGGCATGAACCGTGAAGTGGTCGGTGGTGTTGGTCTTCAGGCTGTCAACCAGGACAGTGCCATAGACCGCATGAGTGTCGGGAACCGTAAGCCTTGAGTCGCCTGAGCGCAGGACCGCATGGACATTGTACCCATGACCCAGGCCGGAATTGCGAATAGTGACTTCCAGGTCTGCGGTTTCGCCCGGGTCGAGCTTGCCGTTCGGGTTGGCAGACAGCGAGTCCTTGACTACTTTGTCTACAAATGCCAGCATCGGCGCGCCGACATGGAAAGTGACATAGGATATCCAGGTGGAGTCGAGGTTGTCTTTGCACACGAGCGAGCACGGAATCGGGTAGTTGTTGGGCAAGCCGTTGGCTACCTGCATTCCAAAACCGGTGGCATTGTACGCGCTGTCGCGACCGAGAATGTCGCCGAAGGTTTTGACCGGGTCGGTGATGGTGACACCGGTAGCATGGGTAATCAGCCGGCCGGTCACGCTGCGCGCGGTTGAGTCGCCGTAGTTCTTGACCCAGGTCGGGATGCGGAAAGTCTCGCCCGGGTTGATGATGCCGTCGTCGTTCCCGCCGGGCGGCGGGTCGCTGATGGAATGGCGCAGGTAGCAGACGAATCTGCCTGCAGCCATGACCGGAATCGAGTCGAGATACGGGATGTTGTTGGCGCAGGTGATGGTCAACTGCATCTGGCCTGGAGTCAAAGGCGACATCAGCAGCGTTATCTGACCGCTGGCATTGGTCCAGCCCCGGCCAAAGGTTTCATCACCTTTGAGCAGGCAGACCATTGCGGATTCAACCGGGGCAAAGTTGCCGTCGGTCACGGTAATCGGGACCGGGATGTTGGAGCCGACATTGATTGCGCCGGGCGCAGTGACCGAAACCTCAAATGGGTGTCTGGTCCAGACCGGGACCGCGGGCGCACCGAACAGGTTCCGCTCCATGGCTTCCATGCGCCACTTGCCGGTTCCGATAAGGGAATTCCAGTAGTCTTTGCCATAGGAAAGGGCTTCGGCCTGGGTGACGCGGCGTATGGTCCGGAACCCCAGGACCCCGTACATGGTGGAGTAGTTATAGAATTCCGCGACATCGATCCAGCCGGATTCATAGTTCATGTACACACCGATGAAACCGTTCTCCGCGTGGAAAGCCATGTTCTCAGCAATGCAGTCACCATTGGTCGAACCGGCGTCCCACTTGCCGGTCTTGCAGCATACCGCGGTAACGAGGTTCAGCCGGTTGGTGTTTGTAAGTCCAAGTACCAGACTGCTTGTTACGCTGCCGCCCAAAGAGTACATATCCGGGTTGCCGTGCGCGATGATTGAATTGATGGAATAGCCGGAATTGAGCGAGTCGCAGTACTTGCTCGGGCTCGGGCTGACCATTCCGCCTGAGGCGTACATCTTCAAATCAAACCAGGGCGGGGTCGGAGTGGCATTGGCTATCGAGTCGTTGTACTTGTTGGCTCCGGCATGAGCGCCGTTGGGCAACAGGGCTTTGGTGACCCAGACAACATCGGTCGCAGGCGCGAACTCATCCCGGAACAGTTTGGCGAGATAACGGGAAAGCTCGGTGAACCCGTTCAGGGTTATCATCCCGACATGAACATCAGCCAGGCCGTCAACCGAGTCGGCGAGCTCGCCGAATACACTGTTGCCATTCGCGTCCCAGTTTCCGTCCAGGTCCGAGAAATACATGTCCGAGAACATGCTGTAGTTGTTAGCCCGGACCACCCGGTACTGCTTGGCCGGATAGTCGTCACGGGCGATGAACACGAAGATTGTTCCCCAGGTGGTGTCCGCATCCTTGATGAACTCCCGCATCTTTTCCGCGGTATCCCGGCCCGGATAGGT
>JAUWNN010000169.1 GCA_030612625.1 Caldifarciminota bacterium | reverse complement strand
CGGGCGCTGCGGGCTTGCAACGGGGCTGCGCGCCGCGGCACTCCAAAACGAGACCTTTGTGCTCTTGGTGGTTTGTCTTCCTCTTGGCGAGCTTGGCGTTCTTGGCGGTTGAGATTCTTCGGCTTCGCCTCAGAATGACAGCGGGGTCTGCGGTTTTGCCTTTTGCAATCTGCACTTTGCCTTTTGACTTGTGCCTATCTTTGTATCCTTCGTGCCCCTTCGACTCCGCTCAGGGCAAGCTTTGTGGTGAGACTATCGCCTTCTGCCGGCGTGAATCCTTACGGGCTCACCCCGATGACCGTGACCGTGCCGTCGTCGTAGTTGGCGACATAGACCTTGCGGTCAATAATGTTGAAGCACAGGGCAATGGGTGCAGCACCCGTATCAAGAGTGAGCTCGACCTGGTTTGATTCACCTCCGATAACGGCAACGTCGTCGCTTGCATGATTGGCAACGTACACCGCATTGCCTGCCGGCATCCAGATGACGCTGCGCGGTTCCTGTCCCACCCCGACATTGGCTATCCACCGGTGGGTGACAGTGCTGATAACGCTGACATTGTCGTCGTTCTTGTCGGCCGAGTACACCTTGGCTGAAACCGGGTTCCAGCAGAGCCCGCACGGCGCAAGAGAAACGTCTATCACTATCAGCGTCATGTTGCTGGCGCCGTCAATCACGCTCAAGGTGTTGCCGCTCTGGTTGGCGATATAAACCTCGTTGTTGACCGAATCCACCACTATGAAGCACGGGTCAGCCCCGACCGGCACAGCAGTGATGACCGTGTCACTGACCCCGTCAATAATAGTGACTTCGTTGTCGGTCCAGCAGGCCGCATAGACTTTGTTCGCGACCGGGTTCCAGCAGACGGCAATCGGCCTTACGCCCACGCCCACTGTTGCGACCACTGTGTCTGCTGCGGCGTCAATCACCGATATACTGTTGGCTCCGGAGCCGTAATTGGCAACGTACACTTTATTACCCGTCCTGTTCCAGGCAAGGCTCCTGGGCGCCACTCCGACCTCAACCGTAGCCACGACCGTATTGCTCGCGCCGTCAATCACCGAAACGCTGTGACTTCCTTCGTTGGCCACATACACTTTGTTGTCAGTCGGGTCATAGACCATGCTCGACGGGTAGCTGCCCACTGTCACTGTCGTATCCACCTGATTGGTTGTGCCGTTGATAACGGTAACACTGCCGCCCGTGTAGTTGGCCACATACACCTTGTCATTGGTCCGGTTCCAGCACAAGCCGCGCGGCCCCTCACCTACGGTCACCGTTGCCACCACTGTGTCAGGATAGCGCGACGTAACCTCGAACACTTCGCTCGTCCCCGGCGTCATGCTGCCAATGCAGTGCGCCCGGACTTGTATCCGCGCCTGGTTCGTTGTCGGCCCGGGAACCTCCCAGACGAATACACCCGGGATAAAAGCCTTCCCCTGGCGCTCCCAGTGCGAGCCGGCATCGGTTGAGTAATGGACTATCGTGGAATCAACCCCGAACGTGCCTCCGGTCCAGGTGACCTGATGAGTAGTGCCGACTTCCCAGCGCGCGCTGCCGGTCGGTGAAGTGACCGTTATCGGCGAAGGCGGCAGCGAATCGTAAATCTCAAAAGCCGGGCTGGTGCCTTGTTCTGAAGTATCGGCAACACAGGCCCAGACCTGGACCTTTGCATTGGGGGTAGCCGGACCGGGTACACTCCAATCGTACCGGCCCGGAGAGGTCGCCTTACCATGACAAATCCAGGTCCCGCCGTTGTCGGTCGAGAAGTAAATCATGGTTGAGTCCACCCTATCGGTGCCTCCGGTCCAGAGTATCGTCTGAGCCGATGCCTGCCGCCACCTGGTGCTGTCGGTCGGCATCGTCACTGTAATCGGTGAAGGCAGGTTATATATCTCGAACTGGCCACTGGTTCCGACAACCGTTTCTGCCTCGACATAAACCTGCACCTGAACCAGGGCTTCTCTGGTCTCCGGGCCAGGCACAGTCCAATCGTACCGGCCCGGAAAGGTCGCTTCACCATGGCGAATCCAGGCCCCCCCGTTGTCGGTCGAAAAGTAAATCATGGTTGAGTCCACCTTATCGGTGCCTCCGGTCCAGAGTATCGTCTGAGCCGACGCCCGCCGCCACCTGGTGCTGTCGGTCGGCATCGTCACTGTAATCGGTGAAGGCAGGTTATATATCTCGAACTGGCCACTGGTTCCGACAACCGTTTCTGCCTCGACATAAGCCTGCACCTGGACCAGGGCTTCTCTGGTCTCCGGGCCGGGCACAGTCCAATCATACCGGCCCGGAACAGTCGCCTTACCATGGCGAATCCAGGCCCCACCGTTGTCGGTGGAATAATAGATAACCGTTGAATCCACGTCCAGGTGCACCGGCTTGTGGAAACCGGACCTGCTACGAGAAACTGGCAGGGCCTTCCGGGCATCGGTCCGACCCGAACCTCGTATTACCGGTGCCGGCCGTGCAAACCGGCACTGGCCACCCTTGGGGTCTGTGCCCCCGGTCCATTCGATGACCTGGGCCGAACCTATCTGCCATCGGCTGCCACCGGCGGGCGCGGTCACATTGACACGCGTCACGGTGTGGAACCGCCAGACCGGGCCTTCGGCTATAGCTGAATGGTTGTCCCGCGCCACTATCCTCCAGAAATATTCAACATCATAACCAAGGATTCCAGGCTCAAAATTGTTGACCGGATGGTTCTCAACGACAAGCGGCGGGGAAACGCTGGTGCCGAAATACACGTCATAGCTGACCACATCACCCGAATCCGGGTCACCACCGGTCCAACCAAGAACGGTGTGGCGTGACCGGCCGGTAGCCGCACTGTCAGGCAAAGGGTCGGAAGGAACATAAGGCGGATGATTTGTATCGCTCTCGGCTATGGTTGTGAAGTTCCAGACCGGCCCGACCGCACTGTCTCCATGATTGTCCCGGGCAATGACCTTCCAGAAGTACTCAGTCAGCAAGTTCAGACTTCCAGGATTGTATGCGGTCGTATCAAGCCCGGCCCAGACCAGGGGCGGGTCCGCCATAATTCCGAAATAAATATCATAGGTAGCAACATCACCGCTGTCCGGGTCACCGCCAGACCAGGAAAGAACCAGACTGGTATCCTGCCTGGTAGCGCCGTTGCCAGGCCTGGGACTCGATGGTTCATAAGGTGACCGGTTCGCAGCCGCTGTCGTCGTAAAACTCCACACCGGACCGGCCGCGGTATCCCCGCTGCTGTCACGGACCACGACTTTCCAGCGGTAGACTGTGGAAAGACTCAGGTTTCCCGGATTGTAGGCATTGGTATCCAGTCTCGCTTGTGCCAGTGGTGGCTGCGCCTGGGCGCCGAAATAGACATCAAAGACCAGCACATCGCCCGAATCCGGGTCAACCGCGGTCCAGGTGAGAATCAGACTGGTGTCTTGTTTCGCAGCACCGCTGTCCGGCCGCGGATTCGAAGGAATGCCGGGCGGGTTGTTCGTCCGGTTCTTCGGGTCCAGGGGATTGTCCCATTTGCGGCAGCTTCCAGGCAGAAGCAGGGCCGCTGCGATAACACCCAGCACCAGAATTCGCCTACCTGCCGGCCGGGTTGTCATTCCGAGGCCGCGAAGCGCCCGCGAGAATCTCAAACGATTGAGACCCTTTGATTCGTTCCTCTTGCTCAGGAAGATAATTCGCCTCATCATTCCCCCTAGAAAAGCAGATAGGCGCCGATGCTCAGAGTGCCGACACCCGCAGCGATATTGCGCGCCAAGTCCCAAATCTCAGTGGAATTCCTGAGTCTTTCCGCATCACCCGGAGTGGATGCCTGCTGATACTTGGAGTAATCCAGTTGGCCCATGACCGCGGCCGCGCCTCCGCCGGCCAGCGAAACCAGCCCGACCCATAGAAAAGCCGGTTTGCGGGTTCTGAGCCGCCTGAGTGTCGCCAGAACGAAAGTTGTCTCTGCCGGTTGGACTTCGACATGGCCCAGCCAGTCCGTAAATCCGGGCTTGCTGAGGCTCAATTCATACCGCGCCGGTGCCAGCGTTCCGAAATAGCTGGTCAAGCCGACCCGGCTCCTGTTGACTGCCAGCGCAGCACCATCCGGCCTTGAATCCACACGCAAGAACCCCTTCCATAACTCCAGCCTCAGCACAATCTCAAGCACCGGCTGCTCAGCAGTCAGCTCCACAGTGTCCACCCCGTCCTCATATCCGGAAAGCCGGGCCACAAGAACATGAACCCCAAGAGGAACGTCCTCGATGCTCAGCCCGGAATCACCGGCAATCCCTGTGGATTCACTATCAAGGAGAACTTCAGCCCCGGCCGGAACTGTTGTCACAACTATCCTGCCTTTCAACTCCGGGATGACGAAAACACCATAGTAGGTCCGATACCCTGTTCGGGAAACTTCAAGCGAGTGCTGGCCCGGCCTCAGATTTCTGACACTGAGCGAGGTCGTGCCCCGGTGCTCGCCGTCAATCTTGACCCTTGCACCTGTGGGCGTGGAACTCACCTCCAACACCCCTTGCACGACTGAAACCTGGGTCCGAATCAAAGACCGGCGTGCCGGTGCCGGCCGGCGCACTTCAAACCTGTACCCGCAGCTCTTGCAGAATCGCGCATCATCCCGGTTATCGGTCCCGCAGTTAGGACAGGTCTTGGCAGCAAGAACAAGCCCGGCAAACGCAATCAACAGCAGCAAGACGACAATCAGTTTTGGTGATTTCCTTGTCACGCCTTCTCCTCTACTTAAATCTGTAACCGCACCTGGTGCAGAACCTGGCACCCGGCTCGCGCCTTGTCCCGCATTCAGGACAGGTGGCGCGACCCGATGCTACCCACAACCTGACTTTGGAATCGGGTTTCACTCTGGTTTTGGCCTGGGGACTGGCCCGGAAAACCTTGCCCTTCGGATAATCATCACTATAGGCAGAATCAACCCGGCCCACCACCAGCGCGAGCAAAGCAAACTCCTTGCGCGCTTCTGCAACATCCAGATTCATCAGTTCCGGCACCGCAACCAGACCGGTGCTCAGATAAACACCAATTGAATCAGACTTCCCTGGTTTTGTCCCGGGCCCTGGGGTCTGGCTCACCACTGTTCCGGCCGGCAAAGTATCATCCTTCTCACCCCTGACCACCAGCACAAACCCGGCTTTGCTTACTAGACTACCGGCATCGGTCTGTTTCATCCCGACCAGATTCGGGACCCGCGGACTCCTGCCTCTCAGGACCAGCAGCAGAACCACAGCCCCCACTACCAGAACCAGCGGCACGACCCAGACAGCCGGGGAAACCCGCGCTTTCTTCCTCGGGACCGGCCGGGTCTTAGGCACGGGCTTCTTCTCCACCTGGGGCTGGACAACAGGTTTCTTTGCTTCAACCGGTACCGGCCGCTTGCCGCTCATCACCCCGGGACCGATCATTGCACCGGTCCGGGCCTGCTCTCCGGCCACTGCCGGTTCGGGCTCAGGCTTCGGTCTCGGTGCTGCCGGTCTTACCCGGACCGCGCTTGCAACCGGAGTGGCCTTCCTTTCAGGCGCTTTGGGCCCTGGCCCGGCTCCTTTCTCTTCAGCAGCCCCTTGCGCCTTGGCCAGCATTTCCAGCGCTTCTCTGAACTCGCGGGCCGACTGGAACCGGTCACGCTGGTCCTTGGCCAGCGCGGTCAGAATAACCCGCTGCAGTTCTGCCGAAACCTCAGGCCGAACCGAACGGGGCAACGGCGGCGTTTTGTTGATGTGAGCGTCCAGCAGCACGTAGTTCAGGTCTCCTTCAAAAGGCGGCCGGCCTGTTGCCGCCTCAAAAAGCACCACACCGAGCGAGTATATATCGGACCGGACATCAGCCTGTCTGTGCCGGGCCCGCTCCGGCGACATGTATCGGGCCGTGCCGATTCTCGACACACCATAACCGGTCAGTTTGAATGCCCCGCCCCCGGACCTGACAATCCTCTGAGGTTTTATGTCCAGATGAAGCTGACCCTGGCTGTGGTTAAGCTCAAGGTCCCTGAGTACGTAGATGAAAACCCAGGCAATCTGTGGTTCGGGAATGATACGATGCTGTTCAAGCAGTTGAGCCAGATTGTGAAGGACTACGTTCTTAGCCATAAGCACCTACTCTCCAGCTTATTCTGCACGCTCTGATTGTCAACACCACAACCTCACGCCTCGCGCCGCAGGCCAGGCGTCCGGCGTGCAGCGTCCTGCGCCATCTGCTAGAGCTTCAGGAGCACTGCAACCCGGTGCTTACCCCCTGAAGTTTCCAGCACTACGAAGTAGGTCCCGGCTGCGACATGCTCGCAGTTCCACGTCACCAGGAACTGTCCTGGCTCATGCGCGCCCTGGACCAGTACGCACACCTTCTTGCCAACCGCATCATAAGCGGTCACGCAGACATTGGTTCCCTTCGGAACCTGATACCGAACCCGGGCTTCACTGGTCACCGGATTGGCCGCCAGCATCAAGTCGAATCCCTTAGTCATGTCGCCAGGCTCGGCAATCCCGGTGTGGTGGTCCCAGTAGAAGCTTCGCTCCCACTTGTTGTCCGTTTCCAGGGATTCGGTCACCACATTGGTCGAGTCAACAAACATCCCGAGCAGATGGTCCCCGAATGTGAACATCCGCGCGTAGTCCTCAATCGGTACATAGTACCCGGCCGGCAGGGAATCCATATACCAGCCGGTAAAAGGCACGCTGTCCTCATACAGGTAAGTATAGAACCTCGGTTTGGCTGTGGCCGAACCGTTGTTCGCAAAAGCCAGGTCAATAAAGGTCGTATCCCGGTCGTTCAGATATGGACCGACCGTATGGGTGCCGCGCACATTGGACGGCACAATCGGAAAGTCCCAACCGGTCGGCTTGTAATAAACCAGGTTCGGCTGGCCGGTTGTCTGGTGACGCCAGGAGAAACTCCGCTCGTACTTGTTATTGGTTTCGACCGACTCGGCTACAACATCAGTCGAGTCAGTGAAAAGCCCGAGCCGGTGCATGCCCTGGCTGACCATCCTGGGATGGTCTTCGACCGCTATGTAATA
>JAUWNN010000048.1 GCA_030612625.1 Caldifarciminota bacterium | reverse complement strand
TTCTGCCTTTTGCACTTTGCCTTTTGACTTCTCCTCTTCTTAGTGCCCTTGGTGCCTTTGTGTTTAGATTCTGCCTTTTGCCTTCGCTCTGTCTATCTGTGTTCATCTGTGGTTTTCACTCTGCCCTGCTGATTAGATTCTGCCTTTTGCCTTCGCTCTGTATATCTAAGTTCATCTGTGGTTTTCACTCTGCCTTCATTCCGGTCTGTGCCCGACCGGCACCGGTCAAGAAAGGACCGGCTCCAGGACTCAAACTGTCTCTGCTCAATCGCCTGGCGCAGCTCCTGCATCAGATGTTGAAAGAACCAGACATTGTGTAGGGTCAGAAGCCGCGGGCCCAGGGCCTCGCCGACGATAAACAAATGCCGGAGATACGCCCGGGAGAAATTCCGACAGGTGTAGCAATCGCAGCCTCGATCCAGCGGAGCGTTATCGTCGCTGTAACGAGCGTTCCTGATAACCACGCGCCCTTCAGTGGTGAAAGCAGCGCCGGTCCGGCCGTTGCGCGTAGGCAGCACGCAGTCAAACATGTCCACACCTCTTGCTACCGCCGCGATGATATCCTCTGGATAGCCTGCGCCCATCAGGTAGCGCGGCCGGTCAGAAGGAAGAATGCCTGGGACCGCACCCACCAGTTCGTAGGTCAAATCAGAAGGCTCACCCAGGCAAAGTCCACCCAGAGCATATCCCGGGAAATCCAGTTCCAGAAGCTCGTCAGTGCTGCGCCGGCGCAGGTCCGGATAAGTTGCACCCTGAACAATGCCAAACAGGTTCGTCTCTTCCTTCTGTGTCTGCCGGCATCGCTTGGCCCAGGCGGTTGTTCTTATAACAGCCTGCTCAGCCTGCTGCCGGCTCACCGGATAAGGCGGACATTCATCCAGGCACATC
Organism: Caldifarciminota bacterium; assembly: GCA_030612625.1. Classification (GTDB taxonomy): domain Bacteria; phylum Hydrothermota; class Tepidihabitantia; order Tepidihabitantales; family Tepidihabitantaceae; genus UBA3079. The sequence continues at coordinate 14,146 of JAUWNN010000048.1, read as the reverse complement.
GCCACATCCGAGCCGAGTGCCTCCTGAATGTCAACAACCTTCTCAGGCGTGAACAAATGGCGGCTGCCGTCGATATGGGACCGAAACTCAACTCCTTCATCCGTCACCTTGGACAGGGTCGCCAGGGAATAGACCTGAAACCCGCCCGAGTCGGTCAGGATTGGCCCGGACCAGCCCATGAATCTTGCCAGACCGCCAAGCGCCTCAATCTGCCGGTGGCCGGGCCGAAGATGAAGATGATAGGTGTTGCAGACAACCATCTGAGTCCCGGCCAAAACAAGCTCAGCCGGAGTCATGGTTTTTACCGTTGCCTGTGTCCCGACCGGCATGAACACCGGCGTCTGAACAACCCCATGGGGCAAGCTGAGCCGGCCCAGCCTTGCCTTTGTCTTCGGGTCAGACCGGACAACCTCAAACTTCATGATTCAGCATGATGAGGGTAACACCCTTGCGCTGCGCAGGGTGTCACCCTTTGACCCATAGGTACTTGCCACAAAAACACCAAAGGAGTCTGGTTCTTCATGTCCTTCGTGCCTTTGCGTTTAGTCTTTCTCTTGGCGTCTTGGCGGCTCCAATCCGCTTTCCGCTAACCGCTGACCGCTATCCGCCTGCAACGGAAGATTGCCGCAGTCGCTTCGCTCCTTCGCAATGACAGCGGGGTCTGCGGTTCTGCCTTTTGACCTTTGGCTTCTGCCTTTATCTGTGTCCATCTGTGTTCATCTGTGGTTACATTCTCTTCTTTATGTTATTTGTGTCTTGGTGGTTTATTCTCTTCTTGGCGGTTCAAGTCCGTTCAGGAAATCAGCCCATATCCAGTTCAGAAAAGCCGCCCAGATTCAACCGGCGCAGGCTGCCGCGCACTACGGACTTCTCACCAATGATAGACTTCTCCAGAAGTGCATACTCAATCCGTGCCTTCCGGTTCACAATCGAATCCCGGACCACTGAACTGCAAATCTCGGCGTCAGGGCCTACCGAAACATCTGGCCCAACCACTGAATTCTCAATCCGGGCCGTATCGTGAACATACACCGGGCCCACAAGCACCGTCCCTTCCCGGGGCTTGAAATAGCAGTTCTTCTCCAGCAGATACCGGTTGGTAGCGAGCAAAGCCTCGGGTGTTCCGCAGTCAAGCCAGTGCTCAATCCTCCTGGTCCGGATTTCAACTCCGGATTCAATCATCAACTGGAGCGCATCTGTCAACTGATACTCACCCTTGGTCCGCTTTTCGCCTTCGACCAGCCGCGACAGTGCACCAAAGAGCTGGTTTGAATCGGTGAAGAAGTAGACGCCAACCACCGCAAGGTTACTTGGCGGGTCGGTCGGTTTCTCCACCAGCCGCCGGACCCTTTCTCCGGCCAGTTCCACAACTCCGAACCGCCGCGGGTCGCGGACTTCCCTGACCCCGATGACATTCCCTTCACTGATGAACTGTGAAACATCCACGTCGACGATCGTCTCCCCCAGCAGAACAAGTACCGGTTCTCCCTGAAAAAGGTCCTTCGCCCGATAGACCGCATCACCCAGTCCCTTCGGGTCATCCTGCCAGACGAACCGGAACTTGCAGTCGTAATTCTCGGTCAGGTACGATTCCACCTTCTCTCCCTGGACCCCAATCACAACACAAACCTCGTCCGGCCCTGCCGGCAGCAGCCGGTCAATGATGTGCCCGAGGATGGGCTTACCTGCCACCTCCAGAAGCACTTTGGGTGTGGCATGAGTATGAGGCCTGAGCCGCCGGCCTTCACCAGCCGCCGGTATCACCACTCTGAACTTCATCGCACCCTCCTGATACGGGCGTCCGGCCTGACGCCCCTCCTTCGTGCCATCCTGCGCTTCAGCTCGGCAATCCGTGCCACCGGCATCGGGTCCACCCCGCGGAGCCGGGCAAGCTCCACACTGACCAAGTCTCCAAGCATCACCAGTGAGAACAATCTGGCCAGGGCTGACCTGCCTTCGCTCTCGAGCCTGACGACCCGAACATATCCATCCTGTGTCACGTCAAGAGCATGGCGCAGGCGCAGCCTTGTCCTGGGATGGGTGGCACGGTCAAGCAGAGCAACAACAACCATCCTCTCCGCCAGGAACTCCGGTGCTCCCATTCCGACAATCTCGTTGTGGTTATGCTCGGGAAACACATTGGTGTGACACATCACTTTGGCGTTCTCATTGAGTTGGCACCGCCACCGCTCAGCCACCACGTCCAACAGCCGGCTGGTTGAGTAGACCACCGGCAATTGGTCCAGGAGCGCACGTGCGATTGGTTTTGCCTTGTTATACCATTTCTTGCGATGTTCTGCCATCAAGCCAACCGCTTCAGTCAGGTCTCGTTTATGGCTGCGGCACACACCCAGCCTTTCCAGACTCACAAGCAGAGGAACGAACAGATAGCCGAGCGCTGCCCGGGGCGGCAGTCCGCCTGGAACCACAATCACCGGAACACCGGCCCGGTTTGCAGCTCGCTCCAGCTTACCACCACTGGTTATCGCAAGCATCCGGCATTTCCGCCGCATTGCCTGCCGGAACGCTGTCAGAGTCTCCTCGGTATTGCCCGAATAGCTTATCGCCACAAAAAGGGTCCTCTCGGTCACAGCGACCGGAACGGTGTAATCCCGGCAGGAAAACACCGGCACCGGGCTCACGTCGCTAAGCAAACAACGGGCGACGTCACCACTGATGCCTGACCCGCCCATTCCAGCCACTACAACCTTGTCGAATCTGCGTCGCCGGCCCAGCCTGGCCATACGAGCAATCACCGCAGCCTCGGCCATCTGCTCAGGCAAACCCAGAATCAGATCGAGCATCCGTTCTTGGTTATTCATTCCGAATTCTCAGCTTTCGGCTATTTCAAGCTCAAACAGGAACTCGGCCAGCTTCGGGAAGCGCTTATGCAGTTCCCGCCGCAGCAACCGCTTCACTTCAAGCGCGGTACTGAGCCCCATTGCAGCCTTCATGATTTTGGCCGCTGACCCGGTATCTATGGAACGGATAATGTTTTTGGCCTCTGGAATAAACCCCGGAGCGACCGACAGCTCGTCAATGCCAAACCCCAAGAGCACCAGAATCCCCAGCGGGTCTGAGGCAAACTCGCCACACAGCCCCACCCAGATTCCCTGCCGGTGAGCCGCATCTATCGTCCGCTTGATGAGCTGCAGCACCGCCGGATGGAAATGGTCATACAGCTCGGCCACCCTTTCATTCCCCCGGTCTACTGCCAGGGTGTACTGGGTAAGGTCATTGGAACCTATCGACAGAAAAGAACATTCCTGGGCCAGTTGTTCCGCCATGATGGCCGCGGACGGCGTCTCCACCATCACCCCGACTTCGAGATGTTCATCGAACTTCACTCGCTCCTTGCGCAACTCCCGCTTCACCTCTTTTATCAACAGCTTGGCGCGACGCAACTCCTCCAGGGCGGACAACATCGGAAACATGACCTTGACGTTACCAAAGGCCGAAGAACGCAGAATCGCCCGGAGCTGCCCCTTGAACAGCTCGATGTTGTCAAAGCACATCCTCAGGCCCCGCCAGCCGAGAAACGGATTTGACTCAACATAGCCCGGAACGACCTTGTCACCGCCAAGGTCAAACGTCCGGATAATAACCGGCCAGGGCTTGAGCAGCTTTGCCGCCTCAGCGAACACCTTGAACTGTTCCTCTTCGGTTGGGGGCCGCCGCTTGGCAAGAAAAGCGTATTCAGTCCGGAACAGTCCGACTCCGCGCGCACCATACTCCAGCGCTGCCCGGGCCTCGGCCAGAAACTCGATATTAGCCGAAAGGTCTATCATCTTGCCATCAGCCGTAACCGGCTCCTGCCCGGCCAGAAGCGACAAGGACTGGCGGTGCCGTTGGCAGAGTTCAATGTCACTCTCATACGCGCTCAGCCGCTTGCGACTCGGATTCAAGACTGCCAGCCCGCGATAACCGTCTACGACCACCAGTTGCCCTTCCCGGGCTTCGCGGCACACCGACTCCACCCCGACAACCGCCGGTATCTCCTTGGCCTTGGCGATAATCGAAGTATGGGAAGTCCTTCCACCTCCTTCCAGCACAAGACCCTTTACCTTTTCCGAGTCGAGTAGAGCCGCCTGGGACGGTGGCAGATCATGGGCAACGATAACCGCGCCTTCCTCGATTCCGTGCAGCGAAGGCAACTCGTCCCCAAGCAGGTGCCGCAGCACCCGGGCCGAAACATCCACCACATCCAGGGCGCGTTCCTGGAAAAACGGCACATTGGACTTGGTCATCGGCCCGGCCAGCCGCTTCAGGGTCTCTGTATAGGCGAATTCAGCGTTGCGGGCCCGTTCCTTGATGAACCGCTCGGTCTCGGACAGAACCTCTTCATCTGTCAGCAACGCCAGTTGAACACCAATGAACTCGGCAAAGTCGCGCCCCATCTCCCGCTTCACCTGGGCGTGGAGCCGTCGCAAGTCACGCTGGGCCGACCGCACTGCACTCTGAAACCTCTGCACCTCGGCCGCCACCGTCTTCGGTTCAAGGGTTCTTTCGTTCAACTCCGGCAGGTATGACCGGTGAAGGAACACATATCCCTTGGCAAAGCCGTGCGATGCCGGGATTCCCCTGAGAATCTTCTCTTTCTTACGTGTCATCTTTCAGCCTGGTCTCTAGAACCTTAAAGGCCGCCTTTTCGTCCTCACCGCTGACTTCGAGGACAACTACACTACCCTTTTCGGCCGCCAAAGTGAGAATTGACAGAATGCTCTTGCCGTTCACCCAGATTCCATCCTTGGCCAGCCTTACCTTGGACTTGAATTTTTCCGCCTCACGGACGAAATCCGCCGCGGGCCGCGCATGCAGCCCAACCGCTCCTCGAATCACAATCTTGCCCGTAATCATAAAGCTACCTTGAGCAGAAGCGAAATCAAGAACCCCGCTGTGAAGAAACACGAGACCGAACACTGCCTCCAAAGAACGGACCACCGGTCCACTCCTGCTGGCAGCACGGTACAGGAACGGCTCAGTCCAGCTCCCATCCTGACTGCGAGCATTCCAGGCAACTGGACCTGGCCGGCAAAGACCTGATCGTGAGTTTGGTCCTCAATACGCAGAATCATATATCTCAGGCGGGTAAATATAACTATGACTGTGGCAGCGTCAACCTTTCTCGTTTCCTCTCTCAGCGATATCTCAATGCCTGTTGCCCATTACGTGCCTTTCCTTCCCGCAGCCCTCAAATCCATAGGAAGGTCTTGGAATACACTGGCACCTCCCTGCCAGAACCCTCTGCAACAGACGCCCTGGCGTACGGTTGACACTCTCCATTTCCGACTTATAATTCAGAATGATGCGGCAATGTATGATCTGCGCTCAGGGAGTTGGCCTTTGCCAGGTCAGAGATGGCGCTGTGCTGCCACGGCGTTAAGGAGGTGTGAACCATGGCTGAGACACCAACACCTGATGAACAAGAATCCGGCACTGCTCTGGAACGGAAATACGGCGTTCCGTTTGTTGACCTTGCCAACTTCCGCGTTGATTCTGAAGTACTCCAGATGTTTCCTGAACAGTTCATGAGGAGCAACAAACTGATTCCGCTTTTCCGCTCCGGCAACACTCTGGCCGTTGCGCTGGTGGACCCGGGTGAAATCTTCACTGTTGACGAGGTCAGGCGGACAACCGGCATGGAGGTGGAACCGATGGTCTGCCGGGAACTGGACCTCTATCAGGCGCTGAATCAGTACTACACCACACCTGAAGCTGCAGACCTCCCGGACGAACCGGAGCTGACCAGCCTCGACGACCTGCCCGAAGCCGAAGAAGGGGTTGCCGCAGAGCAGGGACTCGAGCCGCGAAAGATAGAGGAGATGGCGTCCGAAGCGCCGGTCGTGCGCTGGGTGAACCAGATGATCATTCGAGCGGTCCGTGAACGGGCGTCAGACATCCATATCGAACCGACGCGCGAAGGTCTGAACGTCAGATTCCGTATTGACGGCATTCTGCATCCAATCGTTGCACCGAAGAAAGCGCTGCAACTTGCAGTCGTATCCCGCATCAAGATTATGTCGCGGATGAACATCGCGGAGAAGCGCGTTCCGCAGGACGGCCGCTACGGTGCGATAGTTGACGGCCGGGAAATCGACTTCCGTGTTTCAACCTTCCCCTCCACCTACGGCGAGACAGTCGTCATGCGTATTCTTGACCGGATGCGCCTGCTTTCGCTCGACGACCTCGGGCTTATCGGAGACAGACTGGGAACCATGCGCGAAATGATTGCCAAGCCACACGGTGTAATCCTCGTCACCGGACCGACCGGCTGTGGTAAGAGCACAACCGTCTACGCAGTCATGGGTGAGATCCGCGGCAGCGACAAGAACATCATTACGATCGAGGACCCGGTTGAGTACGACATCGACAAAATCTGTCAGTCCCAGGTGAACGAGCCGGCCGGCTACACCTATCTTCGCGGACTGAAACATATCCTGCGTCAGGACCCTGATGTCATCATGATTGGTGAAATCCGTGACGGTGAGACTGCGGGTGTCGCCATCCGTGCCGCCCTGACCGGGCAGCTCGTTTTCTCAACCATCCACACTAACGACGCGCCCGGCACTGTCACCCGTCTCATTGACATGGACATCGAGCCGTTCCTGGTGGCATCCGCTATTGAAGGAATCGTCGCCCAACGACTACTGCGTAAGGTCTGCTCCAAGTGCAAGGAACCTTACGACCCGCCACCGGCACTGCTTGAGGAGTTGGAGCTTGAACCCAAAACGAAATTCTACCGGGGCCGTGGTTGCGACCGCTGCCGCAATACCGGCTATCACGGCCGTATCGGGATATTCGAAGTGTTAAAAATGAACGACCGCATCCGAGAGCTGGTCGTCACGCGCCCGCCCACCAGCGCGGTCCGGGCGCTTGCCCGTGAATACGGAATGAAAACCCTGTGGGACGACGGCATCGAAAAGGTAAAGACGGGTATCACCTCAATCGAGGAAGTAATGCGCGAGGCCGAACAGGTCGAGTAAACCAGGAAGCGGAGGAGCCATGCCTTTATTTCGCTACAAAGTCCGGGACAAAGAAGGACAAGTTGTCTCCGGCACCTTAGAAGGAACCGACGTCAACACCGTTGTCGAGAGTCTTGACGGGCTGGGATATGTTCCCATTTCCATCAGGGAACAAAAAGCCGGAGCCGGCATCCAGATTGACCTCGGGCGCTTTTTCCAGAGGGTCAAACCGGTCGACCTCATCAACTTCACCCGCCAGTTCGTCACCCTCCATCGTGCCGGCCTGCCGATGCTTTCCGCTATCGGCGCGCTCCAGGCGCAGACCAAAAGTAAACCCCTGGCTCAGGCGCTTGACGCCATCCGCAAGGACCTGATGGGTGGAACTGCGCTCTCAGCCGCAATGGCCAAGTTCCCGCGGATATTCAGCGAGCTGTATGTCAACTCCATCTGGGCCGGCGAAACCGGTGGTGTTCTCGAAGAAATTCTCGACCGTCTGGTAATGCTCCTGGAACACGAACGCAAGCTGCGCAACGACGTCGGTTCGGCGATGCGCTACCCGATTATTCTAATGGTGGGCTTCGTTATCGCCGGCATCGTTCTTGCCGCTTTTGTGCTGCCGAAATTCACCATGCTGTTGACCAATGTCGGCGGCAAAATGCCGCTGCCTACTCAGATTCTCATCACGATTACCGATTTCATGAGCCAGTACTGGTACGTTGTTTTCCTACTTATGGCCGGCCTGGCAGTTCTCTTCTATCTGTTCATCCGCACCGGTGCAGGCCGACTCTGGTGGGACCACCTGAAACTGAAACTCCCGATATTCGGACCCATCTCGTATAAACTGGTGATTTCCCGTTTCGCCCGCATGTTCGAAACCCTGGACCGCACCGGTCTGCCCATCTTACGCAGTCTCAGCCTGGTCGGGAAAACGGTCGGCAATGTCTATATGGCCGGTGCAATCGACAAGATTGCGGAGAGCGTCCGGCGCGGCCGCGGCCTTGCCGCGCCAATGCGCGAAGTCGGGGTCTTCCCACCCATGGTGATACAGATGGTAGCCACCGGCGAGGAATCCGGAGCTCTGGACGACATGCTCAAGCAGGTCTCAGACTACTACGACGGCGAAGTCGAGTATATGGTCAAAAACCTGACCGGAATGATCGAACCGATTATGATTCTGGTAATGGGTGTCGGCGCCATCTTCCTTATCATCGCCATCCTCATGCCCTACATGTCAATCCTGTCAAGCTTTGGGGCTGGTGGCGGCTACGGTTCGCACTAGCTAGCGGGGAAGGAGTTACGAACTAAAGTCGTGTCATCTGATGACTCTTGGGAGAACGCGGAGCAAGAAACCAGGCACTAGAGCCCTGGACCCCTAGAATCCTCGAACCCTTTCCTATACGTCGAGATTCTCAACCATGTGCGCGTTTTCTTCGATGAACTGCCTGCGGAGTTCCACCTGGTCTCCCATCAGGGTTTTGAATACGTTATCGGCCACAGTAGCATCCTCCATCGTGACCCGTTTGAGGGTCCGCTTGTCCGGGTCCATCGTCGTCTCCCAGAGCTGGTCAGGGTTCATTTCGCCCAACCCCTTGTACCGTTGGATATCGAACTTGCTGCCTTTCTGCTCACGGGAGAAATCCGCCAACTCTTCCTCGTTGTAACAGTAGCGCTCCTTCTTGCCCTGCTTTACCCTGTAGAGCGGCGGCTGGGCGATATAGATGAACCCGGCTTCAATCAGCGCCCGCATGAAACGGTACAGGAACGTCAGCAGCAGAGTCCGGATATGGGAGCCATCCACATCGGCATCGGTCATAATCACTATTTTGTGATACCGTGCCTTAGCCGGGTCGAAGTCGTCCTCGCTGATCCCGGCGCCAATCGCCGATATCAGAGTCCGGATTTCTTTATTGGAAAGAACCCGGTTAAGGCCCGACTTCTCAACGTTCAGAATCTTGCCCCGAAGCGGCAGAATCGCCTGGAACCTCCGGTCCCTGCCCTGCTTGGCCGAACCGCCGGCTGAGTCACCCTCGACAATAAACAGCTCGCTCTCGGCCGGGTCTTCGGAGGAACAGTCGGCAAGCTTGCCGGGCAGGGTATCAGACTCAAGCAGCGAACGCCGCCGGGCCAGTTCTCGTGCTTTGCGCGCGGCCGCCCTGGCTTTGGCCGCAGCGACCACTTTGGCCACTATCTTGTTCGCCACCCTCGGATTCTCCTCAAGGAACCCGGAAAGCTTGTCATTGACCACCGACTCAACAACACTTCTCGCTTCGCTGTTGCCCAGCTTGGTTTTAGTCTGGCCCTCAAACTGGGGTTCGGCGATCTTGACCGACACTACCGCGGTCAGACCTTCGCGTCCATCCTCGCCGGTCAGTTCAACATTATCCTTCAGAGCCTGGGCCTTCCGGGCATAGTCGTTGATTGACCGGGTAAGCGCCGACTTGAATCCGGAAAGGTGAGTCCCGCCTTCGTGGGTGTTGATGGTATTGGCAAAAGAGAATATCCTTTCCACAAACCCGTCGTTATACTCAAACGCCACGCCGACTTCCATGCCGTTGCGCTTGTCCTCGATGACAATCGGTTTGTGGAGACGGTTGCGACCTGAGTCAAGATAGCTGACGAAATCCGCAAGCCCGTTCGGATACCGGAAGGTCTCCCGCTTGTTGCTGCGTTCATCAACCAGCACTATTGCCAGGTTCTTGTTCAAGTAGGCCAGTTCACGCATCCGGGCTGCGAGGATGTCGTACTTGAATTGGATTTCCTTGAATATCCTGCCATCCGGCTTGAAGGTGATTATGGTTCCTTGTCGCTTGGTCTTCTTGGTTACCTTGAGCCTGGTTTTCGCCTTTCCCCGCTCAAACTCCATTCGGTAGGCCTTGCCCTCACGAAACACCTCGGCGACAAGGAACTCGGAAAGGGCATTCACCACTGACACCCCAACACCGTGAAGCCCACCCGATATCTGATAGACCTTGTGTCCGAACTTGGCGCCGCTGTGCAGCATGGTCAACACCACTTCCAGTGCCGACCTCTTCTCGGTCGGGTGCATGTCAACCGGGATACCTCGGCCGTTGTCGTCTACCGAAACAGTGTCATCGGAATGAATCGTCAGTACTACCCGGTCGCAATAGCCTGCCAGGGCTTCGTCAATGGCGTTGTCTACGACTTCATAAACAAGATGGTGGACACCGCGCGTGCTGATGTCGCCGATGTACATTGCCGGCCGGCGGCGTACCGCTTCAAGCCCTTTCAGTACATGAATTTGCGCTGCATCATAGATTTCACCCATGGGGCTCTATATTATCTGTAACTGACCCGAAATCAAGTAGAATTTAGTGTTGGGCCGCTGCCCAGAACAAACCTGATATCCTTGACCAGCCCCCTTTTCACCTGCCGCGCAACCTTCTTCAGCAACTGGGGTTTCAGGTATGTCAACTGCGTCATCCATCCCGGGCTGTCAACCACCACCACCAGGGTCTTACCTTCCACTGACAGGGCACGGGTATGCTGGGCAATCTTGTCACCCACGACCTCAGGCCAGAGCCGAACCAGCTTCTGTGCCTCAACCACCTTCTCAAGATGCAGACGCTTCAGCACCCGGGGCAGAACATCCCCGAGACTACGAAACTTCCTTGACTTTCTCCGCCTTAACACGAAAACCCCTTCACGTTGACCTTGATTGTGGAGTGCGATAACTCCATTGTCACGCAACGTCGGGAGACGTGCACTCCATAATCAGCCGATTGATGACCATGGCCACAATCTAGTTCAAAAGCATCAGTGAGTCAAGCCGGCCAGGAAGCGTGGCAACAATCTCAACAACAAATCCGGCAGCAACTCGAACAGCAATTCCAGCAGCAGCTCGAGCGATAACTTCAGCAGCAATCCAAACAACAGCTTGAACAACAACTCCAACAGCAGTCGCAGCAACAGTTGCGACAACTAATCGAGCGACAACTGGATTAACAACCGGAACGACAACCCTGACAACAGCTTGAACAACAGTTGAAGCGACTAATCAGACAACACTTCCAGCAACAACCGGAACGGCAATTCAGGCAACTACTCTAACAAGTCCCCGGGCGACCCACCCCCTGTGATTCCGTCACTTACAGGCCTGTTCTGAGCATATGCTCATTCCCCGAGCCTGGATTCTGCGTCCTGCGTTCTGCCCTTTGCCTTGAGCTGACAGTTCGCCATTCGGAATTCGACATCCGCAATTGCCGCAGGCTACAGCCGGATGCCACTGCGTAGGCGCGTGCGCCTGCGGCAATCTGCCGTCTAGCTGCTAGCACTCACCACCGCCTTGTCCAAGAAGCCAATGGTGCGGATGGGGTCTATAATTAAGTATTATGTCCCCTTAATTCCCCCCGCGGCAACGACGCAGTCGTTGCACTCCATAACCGGACGCCTCATCTGCGGATTTGCGTTCTGCCATTTTGCCGTTGACGACGTATGCGAACTTGCTACAATTGTCCGTTGAGCGAAATAAAAGGCCCAGGCGCATCATCACTCATTCACAGCGTTACCGCGCCGCGCAATGAGTCCGAACCAGTCGCCAAGAGCTCTCAGCCCTGCAAGCCCGGTCTTTCGGCTGTGATTGCCGGGACCGGGTTCGACGTGCCGACCCGGGTGATGACCAACGCCGAACTCGAGAAGCTGGTCAACACATCGGACCAGTGGATTGTCGAGCGCACCGGCATGAAGGAACGCCGCATTGTTGCCGACGGTCAGAATGCATCTGACCTTGCGCTTGCCGCCGCGCAACGGGCCATGGACGAAGCCAAAACCAACCCTGAAGAGATTGACCTGATAATCGTCGGTACGGTGACCGGCGACATGCTTTTCCCTTCGACCGCTTGTGTGCTCCAGCACAAGCTGGGCGCGACTAACGCGGCCGCAATGGACGTCAGTGCCGGGTGCACCGGGTTCATCTATGCGCTCGACACCGCGCGCCAGTTCATCGCAACCGGCACCTACAGGACAATTCTTGTAGTCGGTGTCGAAGTGCTCTCAAGGATAACCGACTGGACCGACCGCGGCACCTGTGTTCTGTTGGGCGACGGTGCCGGTGCCGCAATAGTCAAAGCCACGGCCGAAAATGGCCGGGGAATAATCGCCGGCCTGCTCGGGGCCGACGGCTCGCGCGGACCAGACCTGTACCAGCCGGCCGGCGGCACCCAGATTCCGGCTACCATAGAATCGGTGAAGCAGCGGCTCCACTACCTGAGGATGAATGGCAATGCCATCTTCAAAGTGGCGGTGCGGAGCATGGCCCGGACTGTCAAGCGGCTGATTGATGCGGCCCGGATCACGGCTGATGACGTCAAGCTCATCATCCCGCATCAGGCGAATCTGCGCATCATCGAGGCGATGGCCAAGCTGATACGATTCCCGATGGAGCGGGTGTTTGTCAATATCCAGAAGTATGCCAACACTTCTTCAGCCACCACTATCATCGCGCTGGATGAGGCACGCAAAACCGGCAGAATCGTTGCGGGCGACTTCGTCATCCTGGTTGCTTTCGGTGCCGGCCTGACCTGGGGCGGCGTCGTAATCCGCTGGTAGTCGGGCGGCCCGGACAATAAACCTGTCCGCCGCGCACTCTCTTACCTGACACCGGACCCGAACACCGACCGGTGCCAGCCAAGCACCGCTTCTGCTTCCCTTTCCCGACCTTGTGCTGCCAGCGACCGAGCCCGCTCCCGGGCAAACAACCCGTACCGGTCAAGATTCGCCCTGGTGCGCGGGTCAACCTTTTTCGGCAGCCGCACCCTGAGTCCTGAGTAGTCGAACTCAGGCACAATGGTATCAGCCTGAATCTGAAACAGAATCCCGGTCACGACCCACCGGCAGGACCGAAACATCTCCTTTGCATCCCGGCTCGAATTCGGACCAAAGGTCGTGTAGGCCGGCCGGTCCGGGTTGTTTGTGACAAAGCTCTCCAGAAGCCTTATGAACGCCCGCTGAATGCCGGCCGGGTCGAGCAAACGGCCGTGCTCAAACCGGTCAAGATACTTCAGATAGTGCTCAAGCTCAGGCCTGGAGTTCTCAATCAGCCATGGGTAGTCATTCTCCAGATACTCGAAATACCAGGAGCGGCGCACCAGCTCCTTGTCAATGATGCACACATCCGGCCGCAACTGCTCGATATGCTGAAGATAGAAAATCGGGGAGTAGCTGTCCCACCAGCCGGTCAGGATGATGGCGCTGTCCCGGGCCGAAGCCAGGGTATTCAGAGCACCATCATAAGCAACATAATGGTCCCGCCGGCTTGCGCCCGAGAAGTTCAACACCAGGGCCGCAATCCCGGGCAACCAGGCAAGATGGTGCCATCTGCCGAGTCGGGTCGATAACCCATCCAGCCCTATGGCGCAGAAGACCGCCAACGCCAGCACACAAGGTATATAGTACGCCTGGATATCCGGAATGCTGTAGTTGATTGCATACAGAAAAGAAAGCAGCGCACTCACTCCCAGACCGATAGCCAGCTTGCGCCTGAGTCGAGAAAGGCGGAAAGCCCCATAGAACACCACCGGCACCAGCACGTACACAAAACTCCGTGCCAGGAGCGCCAGCCCTTTGCCCGCATTCTGCATGACCTCGGCAAAAGGCAGGGAAAACATCCAGACCTGGTACTGCTTGCCGGTCACATGCCAGAAGAACCGTTCAAGGTTCATAGGATTGCCCCATGCAAGAACCGGCTCGGCCCTGGCCCGAAGCACCAGGAAGAGATAAGGCGAAAGCCCGAGAATGAAGAAAAGAACCATTACGAACAACCTCTTGCGCACCAGCCGGCCCTGTTCCAGAAGCACAACAATCCCTGCCCCAAGGACTACGCTCGCTGCCGACATGTGATTTGTCAAGGCCAGACCCGCAGCATAGCCCAGCAAGAGCAGGTAGCGCCAGTTCCCGGCCCGCTCTGCCGCAATCCACAAAAGGACCGCAAGCACAAAGGTGAGCGCATAAACCTCAACATCAACCGATACTGACCAGACCGGCAGAGAAAACCCGAGCATCAACGCGGTTCCGCCGACTGCGGCCGCTTTCAGTTTCATACGCCTGAGAAGCAAGAGAAACAGACCGATGCCAACTGCTCCGAGCACCGCACTCAAGCCGGCCATCCGGTTCACTATGCTCCCAAAAGGAACCATGCCAGCCAGCCGGCCGAGAACAGTGTAGAGCGG